>JAIOJV010000101.1 GCA_019911805.1 Gammaproteobacteria bacterium | reverse complement strand
CCCACCCCCTCCTTACGAGCCCAGCCGGTAGCGGGCGGTCCGGGCAGCCATCGCCACACCGCATTCCCCGCCAGATTCCGGGAGAATCACAGTTTAGATCATGCGCTGTAACAACTTTGCCATCCAACAGGCTGAATGATCTGGAAAAACCCCTGGGAACCCCTGAGATTGCCTAAGTTACTGTCCGCAAAGCGAGATTTTTTCATTTACCGGCGGCATTTCCCTTGACAGGGTGGGCAGGTGGTTCCTATAGTGTCGCCAAGTGGGGGAAAGTGGAAATAAATGGTAATTCAGGCGGGGCCGGGGGGTATTTTTGTTCAGGGGTGGCAACACCGTCAATCTCGATGCCAAGGGCCGCATGGCGCTCCCCACCCGGTACCGCGGGGACCTGGAGGAGAGCTGTGGTGGCCATATGGTGCTGACCGTCCATGACGACGGCTGCCTGCTGTTGTATCCCATCCCCACCTGGGAAGACATCGAGCGTGAGCTGATGCGCCTGCCCAACCAGAACATCCAGACCCGCCGCCTGCAGCGCATGCTGCTCGGCCACGCCACTGAGACCGACGTTGACAGCCACGGCCGCATCCTGATCCCGCCGCGCCTGCGCGAGTTCGCCAAGCTCGGCAAACGGGTGGAGCTGGTCGCACTGGGGCGGAAGTTCGAGATCTGGAATGAAGAGGCCTGGGGCGCGATCCGCGACGACTGGGTGGCGGTGGACGGTGACGAAGCCGGTACGCCGGATACGCTGCAGAATCTGATTCTGTAGTCCTCCCATGACGCCGAGCCAAGCGCATCGTCCGGTGCTTCTCGAGGAGGCCTTGGATGGATTGGCGGTGCAGCCCGATGGCATCTACATCGACGGCACCTTCGGCCGTGGCGGCCATGCCGCAGCGCTGTTGGAACGCCTCGGTCCGGTCGGGCGTTTGTACGCAATGGACAAGGACCCGGATGCGGTGCGGGTCGCGCAGGAACGATTCGGGCGGGACGCCCGCTTCCATATTCAACGAGGCACGTTTGCCATGTTAGGGCAACTGGCGCGGGAAGGGGGTATAGCCGGGTGCGTGAACGGCATCCTGCTGGACCTGGGCGTGTCGTCGCCGCAGCTCGATGACCCGACGCGCGGCTTCAGCTTTCTCAGGGACGGTCCCCTCGACATGCGTATGGACCCCGACAGCGGTGTGAGCGCGGCGCAGTGGCTGGCGCAGGCGGATGCAACGGAGATCGTGCGGGTGCTGCAGGAATACGGCGAAGAGCGCTTTGCCCGGCGTATCGCGCGGGCCGTCGTACAGGCGCGGGCAGAACGTCCCATCACCACGACACAGCAGTTTGCGGAGCTCATCGCCCAGGCAGTGCCGACGCGGGAGCGTCACAAGAATCCGGCGACGCGCAGTTTCCAGGCCCTGCGTATCCACATCAACCGGGAGCTGCAGGATCTCGAGGCCGCGCTCGGGCAGACCCTCGATGTGCTGGCGATCGGCGGGCGGCTGTGCGTCATCAGTTTCCATTCCCTCGAAGACCGCATCGTCAAGCGCTTCATGCGCCGCGAGAGCCGCGGCGAAATGTTACCGCCCGATCTGCCGGTCATGGGCGGGCCCGCACCGGGGCGTCTGCGCCTGGTGGGCAAGGCGATCCAGCCCGGCGCACAGGAATTGATAGCCAACCCACGGGCGCGCAGTGCCGTGCTGCGTGTGGCGGAGAGACTGACGTGAAGGGTGTCGGCATTCTCCTGCCGCTGCTGGTACTGGCCGTGGTGCTGTCTGCGCTGGGCGTGGTCTACGCGAAGTACCAGAGCCGCAAGCTCTTCATCACGCTGCAGGGCCTGGAGGCGACACGCGACAAAATGGATATCGAATGGGGGCAGCTGCAGCTGGAGCAGAGTACCTGGGCGACCCATGGTCGCATCGAGGAACTCGCCCGCGAGCGGCTGAAAATGACAACACCGGCGCCCGGCGCCGTGGTGATCGTACGGCCATGAGCAGAGCGACTGACAAGACCGAATTCGCCGGGCGCCGCCGCTTCGTCCTGGCGCTGTTCGTCTGCGCCTTCGGCGCACTGGTGTGGCGCGCGATCGATCTGCAGGTGTTCAACCAGGACTTTCTCCAGAACCAGGGCGACGCGCGCCATCTGCGCGTGGTCACGCTGGCGGCCCATCGGGGCATGATCACCGACCGCAACGGCGAGCCGCTGGCCGTCAGCACGCCGGTCGATTCCGTCTGGGCGAATCCCCAGGAACTCGCGTCGGCACGCGCCTACCTGCCCGCCCTGGCCAAGATCCTGGAACTCGAACCCGATCAGCTGCAGCGGCTCCTGGCGGAACGCGCGGGCCGCGAATTTGTCTATTTGAAACGGCACGTGGATCCGTCGGTGGCCGCGCAGGTGCGTGCCCTGGCGGCCCCGGGGGTCGCGTTGCAGCGTGAGTACCGGCGCTATTACCCGGACGGGGAGGTGACCGCTCACGTGCTCGGCCTCACCGATATCGATGACACCGGCCAGGAAGGTATCGAACTGGCCTACGACGACTGGCTGCGCGGTGAGCCCGGCGCCAAGCGCGTGGTGAAGGACGGGCGCCACAGTGTCATCGAGACCGTGGAGAGCATCCGGGTGGCGCGTCCGGGGCGCGATCTCAAACTGAGTATCGATCGCCGCATCCAGTATCTGGCCTACCGCGAGCTCAAGGCGGTGGTGCAGCAGCACAAGGCGCGCTCCGGTTCCGTCGTGGTGCTGGACACCACCACGGGTGAGGTGCTGGCCATGGTCAACCAGCCATCCTTCAATCCCAACAACCGTACCCGGCTCACGCCCGACGCGACGCGCAACCGGGCCGTCACCGACGTGTTCGAGCCCGGCTCGACGCTCAAACCCTTCACGGTCGCGGTGGCGCTCGAATCCGGCCACTACCGTCCCGACACCCCGATCGACACCAATCCGGGTTTCTACCGCGTCGGCATCAACACCGTGCGCGACGTGCATAACTACGGTGCCCTCGACGTCACTGGCGTGATCCGCAAGTCCAGCAACGTCGGTGTCGCCAAGATCGCGCTGTCGCTGGATCGTGCCGACTTCTGGTCGCTGCTCAGCCGGGTGGGATTCGGCACCGTGACCGCCAGCGGCTTCCCGGGTGAGGCCGCGGGTCTGCTGGTACATCACCACCGCTGGCGCCCCATCGAGCAGGCGACGCTGTCGTTCGGGTACGGGCTGTCGGTGACGCCGCTGCAGCTGGCGCAGGCCTACGCCGTGTTCGCCGCCGACGGCCTGTCGCGGCCCGTGTCTTTCCTGCCGCTGGAACGGCCACCACGCGGTGAGCGCATCCTGTCGACGCGTACCGTGGACCAGATCAACGCCATGCTCGCCCAGGCCGTCGGTCCTCAGGGTACGGCGCCGGCGGCGCGTGTCGCCGGCTACCGCGTCGGTGGCAAGACCGGCACCGTGCGCAAGTCCATTGCCGGCGGCTATGCGGAGGATCGCTATCTGTCGGTGTTCGCCGGCCTGGCGCCATTGAGTCGCCCGCGTCTGGTGACGGTGGTAATGATCAACGAGCCGTCGGATGGTGAGTATTACGGTGGCAAGGTCGCGGCGCCGGTGTTCTCCAAGGTCATGGCGGGTGCGCTGCGCTTTCTCAACGTCGCGCCGGATGCCGCCGACGAGTTGTCGCCGCAGATCGTACAGCGCGTGGCGCTCGGGGGGCCGCCGTGATGCCCGCGCAGGAACGGCCCCAGGCGCCGCTGCTGTCGCAGCTGCTGCACGGTTTGGCCAGGGTCGCGCCGAGCCAGGACGTCGCGGTGCAGGGGCTGGCACTGGACAGTCGCCAGGTGCGCCCTGGCGTATTGTTCCTTGCGGTCGCGGGGCGGCAGCGGCATGGCGTGGATTTTGTCACCGACGCTATCGCCGCCGGTGCCGCCGCCATCGCCTGGGAGCCGACCGAGGCGATCACCGAGGACAGTGGCCCGCTGCGCGCCGCGCCCGTGCCCGTGATCGCCGTCGCGCAGCTCGGTCGGCGGGTCGGCGACATTGCCGCGCGTTTCTACGGCCATCCCTCCCACGACCTGTTCGTCGTCGGTGTCACCGGCACCGATGGCAAGACCTCCTGCGCGCATTTTCTCGCCCAGGCACTGCACACCGCCGGCGACCCCTGCGGCGCCATCGGTACACTCGGTTACGGTCTGTACGGTGCGCTGCGCCCGGGCCTGCACACCACGCCGGATGCGCTGACCTTGCAACGGGAACTCGCCGCGCTGCGCGACACGGGTGCACGCGCCGTTGCCATAGAGGTGTCCTCGCACGGGCTCGATCAGGGGCGCGTCACCGATGTGGCCTTCGATGTGGCGGTACTGACCAATCTCAGCCGTGACCATCTCGATTATCACGGCGACGAGGCGGCCTACGCCGCGGCCAAGCGCCGGCTGTTCTGCATGCCGGACCTGGGTGCCGCCGTGCTCAATCTCGATGATGCCTTCGGACGGACGCTGTATGCGGAACTGCCGGCCGCGCTGCCGCTGGTCGTCTATGCGCTGGGGCGCGAGGCGGTGACCGATCTCGACCGCCCCAACACCCGCTGGCTGGTCGCCACCGACATCGTCGCGGGCACCGCCGGCCTGTCCATCGACATCGACGGCAGCTGGGGTGTGGGACACCTCGATGTCGCCCTGCTGGGGCGCTTCAATGCCGGCAACCTGCTGGCCGTGCTGGCCGTGCTGCTGATCCGTGGCGTGTCCTTCAGCGCTGCGCTGGCGCGGCTGGCGCGGGTGCAGACCGTGACCGGGCGTATGGAGCCCTTCGGCGGCGGTACGAGCCGACCGCTGGTAGTGGTCGATTACGCCCATACCCCGCGCGCCCTGGAGCAGGTCCTCCAGGCGTTGCGCGAACACTGCAGTGGCAGTCTCTGGTGCGTGGTCGGTGCCGGTGGCGAGCGTGATACTGGCAAGCGTCCGCTGATGGGCGCGATCGCCGAACGCCTGGCGGACTACGTCGTGCTGACCGACGACAATCCGCGCCACGAAGACGCGACGCAGATCGTGATGGATATCCTGGCCGGGATGCAGGACCCGGACGCCGTCTACGTCCAGCGTGACCGCGCCACCGCCATCGCCCAGGCGATCACCAACAGCGATCCCGGCGACGTCGTGCTGATCGCCGGCAAGGGCCACGAAGACTATCAACAGGTCGGCGACCGACGCCTGCCCTTCAGCGATCGTGACACGGTACGGGCGTTGCTGCAGGAGGGCCCCGCATGATGGCCATGCAGTTGTCCGAGGCGGCCGCGGTGCTGGTGGCGCGTCACAGCGGTGCGGATGTGCGTTTTACCGGCCTGAGCACGGATACGCGCACGCTCGCCACCGACAACCTCTTTTTCGCGCTGGCCGGCCCGCATTTCGATGGCCACGACTACGTCGAACAGGCGCGTGCGGCCGGTGCCGCGGCGGTGGCGGTCAGCCGCAGCGTCGATACAACGCTGCCGCGGTTGCAGGTCGAGGATACGCGCCGGGCCCTCGGCCGGTTGGCGGCCCACTGGCGCGGCCGGTTCGCCGTGCCGGTCATCGGCGTGACCGGCAGTAACGGCAAGACCACCGTCAAGGAAATGCTGGCGGCCATTCTCGGTACGGCGGGCCCGGTGCTGGCGACCCACGGCAATCTGAACAACGATATCGGCGTGCCACTGACGCTGGCCCGCCTGGCGCCGGAACACCGCAGCGCCGTTATCGAAATGGGCGCCAACCATCCCGGCGAGATCGCCTATCTCACGACCCTGGTGCGGCCGACGGTCGGCATCGTCACCAACGCCGGCCCGGCCCATCTGGAAGGCTTCGGTTCGATCGCGGGTGTGGCACGCGCCAAGGGTGAGTTGTTCGCCGGGCTCGCCGCGGACGCCGTGGCCGTGATCAACGCCGAGGATAGCTGCGCCGATCTGTGGCGGGGGCTGGCCGGGAGCCGGCGCGTGCTGAGCTTCGGGCTGGCAATGGATGCCGACGTGAGCGGGGACTACCGGAGCGTTGCCGGTCATACGCAGTTGCGGCTGCGGACACCGGCGGGGGAGGTGGAGATCGCCCTGCCCCTGCCCGGGCGCCACAACGCCGTCAATGCCCTGGGTGCGACCGCCGCCGCGCTGGCGGCCGGCGCGGATCTCGCTGCCGTCCGGTGCGGCCTCGAATCCCTGGCCCCGGTGGCCGGCCGTCTGCAGCGCATGCACCGTGGTGACGGTGGCCTCCTGCTGGATGACACCTACAACGCCAATCCCGGCTCGCTGGCCGCGGCCATCGACGTGCTGTGCGAGGCGCCGGCGCCGCGCTGGCTGGTGCTCGGCGACATGGGCGAACTCGGCCCCGATGGCGGCGCGCTGCATGCCGAGGCCGGTGCCTACGCGCAGGCGGCCGGTATCGATGCGTTGTACTGCCTGGGCGGGCTGGCGGCGCAGGCGGCGCGGCATTTCGGGCCCGGTGCCCGGACCTTCCAGGACCTCGATACGCTGGTGGCCGCGCTGCGTGCCGATCTGCGTGCCGAGGTCACGTTGCTGGTGAAGGGGTCACGACGCATGGGCATGGAGCGCGTCGTGCGCGCGCTGGCCGGAACGGACGGGGGGCAGACCTGATGCTCCTGCTGCTCACCGATTATCTGAGCCAGTTCCATACCGGCTTCAACGTCTTCCAGTATCTGACCCTGCGCGCCATCCTCGGTGTCCTGACAGCGTTGATCATCTCGTTCGTGGTCGGGCCGGTCATGATCCGCTGGCTCAGCCAGTATCAGGTCGGTCAGCAGGTGCGCAGCGACGGCCCGCAGACCCATCTGAGCAAGGCCGGGACGCCGACCATGGGCGGCGCACTCATCCTGGTGGCGGTCACGACCGCGACGCTGCTGTGGTCGGACCTGAGCAACCGTTACGTGTGGATGGTACTCGTGGTCCCGCTGCTGTTTGGCGTCATCGGCTGGGTGGATGACTACAAGAAGCTGGTGCTGCGCAATTGCAAGGGGCTGGCCGCACGCTGGAAATACTTCTGGCAATCCGTGAT
Organism: Gammaproteobacteria bacterium; assembly: GCA_019911805.1. Classification (NCBI taxonomy): domain Bacteria; kingdom Pseudomonadati; phylum Pseudomonadota; class Gammaproteobacteria; species Gammaproteobacteria bacterium. Next base: position 29,544 of record JAIOJV010000101.1, on the reverse strand, counting down.
CGCATTGGCGGTGGGAGGTGTTTTGTATGCCACCGCCCAGTCGCCGGCCGAGACACAACTGCTGGTGCCATTCTTCAAGAATGTGGCCGTCGACCTGGGTATCGGTTATGTGGTGCTGACCTATTTCGTCATCGTCGGCTCCAGCAACGCAGTGAATCTCACCGACGGCCTCGACGGACTGGCGATCCTGCCCACGGTGATGATCGCCGGTGCACTTGCGGTATTCGCCTATGCCACCGGTAACTTCAAGTTCGCGGCCTATCTGGGTATACCGCACATCCGTGAGACCGGTGAGGTGGTGGTGTTCTGCGGCGCGTTGATGGGCGCTGGCCTGGGGTTTCTCTGGTTCAACGCCTATCCCGCGCAGGTCTTCATGGGTGATGTCGGCGCGTTGGCGCTGGGTGCGGCGTTGGGACTGGTCGCGGTGCTGGTGCGGCAGGAACTCGTGTTTCTGGTGATGGCTGGCGTGTTCGTGATGGAGACCGTATCGGTGATCCTGCAGGTGGCATCCTTCAAGCTCACCGGCCGCCGCATCTTCCGGATGGCACCGCTGCATCATCACTTTGAACTCAAGGGCTGGCCGGAGCCGCGCGTCATCGTGCGCTTCTGGATTGTCACCGTCATCCTGGTCCTGATCGGGTTGGCGACACTCAAGATTCGTTGAGGAGGTAGCGGCATGAACGTCGGTTCCCAGATAGCGCTCGTTGGCCTCATGTTTTTTGTAATGTCGATGCTGTGGCTGGTGTTCTGATGCAACTGGACCCGTGATGGCGAGTGTACCCATGACAGCAGATGCGCGAGCTCCCAGAAAGGTGTTGGTGGTCGGCCTCGGCAGGACCGGGCTGTCGTGCGCCCGCTATCTGGCGGCCGCCGGTGAACACGTGGCGGTCACGGACGATCGTCCGACACCGCCCGGACTCGCCGCGGTACAGAACGAGTTACCGGACGTCGCACTCTTTCTGGGTCGTTTCGCGCCAGAGGCATTCGCACATGCGGAGCAGATTATCGTCAGTCCCGGCGTATCGTTGCAGCAGCCACTGATCAGCGCGGCGCGCGCCCGCGGTATCGAGGTGATCGGTGATGTCGAACTGTTCGCACGCAGTGCCCAAGCGCCGGTCATCGCCATCACCGGTTCCAATGGCAAGAGTACGGTCACTACGCTGGTCGGAGAGATGGCGCGCACGGACGGCCGTCGTGTCAAGGTCGGCGGTAACCTCGGCACGCCGGCACTCGATCTGCTCGCTGCGGATGGTGTGGAACCGGACCTCTATGTTCTGGAACTGTCGAGCTTCCAGCTCGAGTCGACCTACACGCTGGCGGCGCAGGCGGCGGTGGTGCTGAACGTCAGCCCGGATCACATGGATCGCTATCGCAATCTGGACGAATACGCCAAGGCCAAGCAGCACATCTACCGCAACGCGCACGTGCAGATCGTCAATCGGGACGACCCCCATGCCGCGCGGCTCGCCGATCCCGGCCGGCCCAGCATCGGCTTCGGGGTGCAGGTGCCCGCCGCCGGTGACTACGGCGTGGCGGAGTTCGACGGTGCCGTGTGGTTGATGTGTGGCGACGTGCGGCTGCTGCCGGCGGCCGAGATCCGCATGGCCGGGAGGCACAACCTGAGCAACGCGCTGGCGGCACTTGCGCTCGGCGACACGGCCGGTCTCGGGCGGGAGGCCATGTTCCAGACGCTGCGTACCTTTGGCGGCCTGGCACACCGCACGCAATGGGTGGCCGCGGCCGCTGGTGTGGTCTGGTACAACGACTCGAAGGGTACCAACATCGGCGCCACCGTGGCGGCGGTGCAGGGTATGGAGCGACCGGTGGTGCTCATCGCCGGCGGCCGTGGCAAGGGTGCGGATTTCCGTCTGCTGCGCGAACCGCTGCGCGGCCGGTTGCGGGCCGCCGTGCTCATCGGCGAGGACGCGTCGCTGCTGGAGGTGGCGCTCGGCGACATCACCCGAGTGGTGCGCGCCGACAGCATGGAGGCGGCAGTGCAGCGCGCGGCCGAACTGGCCCAGCCGGGTGATGCCGTGCTGCTGTCGCCGGCCTGTGCGAGCTTCGACATGTTCACGGGGTACGATCACCGCGGCGAGGTCTTCATGGACGCGGTACGGAGGCAGGTCGGATGAGCATCGCGGCCGCCGTACAGACACGCCTGGCGCGCACCACCGGACTGCGCTGTCCGCGGCTGGATTACCGGCTGCTGGGGGTCGTGCTGTGCCTGCTCGCGCTCGGCCTGGTGATGGTGACCTCGGCATCCGTCAGCATGGCCGATCGGCAGTTCGGCCAGCCGTTCTATTATGGCCTGCGCCAGGCGGTCTATCTGCTCGTCGGCCTGGGTGCCGCTGCACTGGTGTTCGGCATCCGCATGGCGCACTGGGCGCGGGCCGGTGTGCCGGTGCTGCTGCTGGCGCTGGGTCTGCTGGCGGTGGTGCTGGTGCCGGGCGTCGGCAATACGGTCAATGGCGCGACCCGCTGGATCTCTCTCGGTCCGGTCAATCTGCAGGTATCAGAGCCCGCCAAGCTGCTGCTGCTGATCTATCTCGCCGGCTATCTGGTGCGCCACGGAGAGGAGGTGCGCAGCAAGGTCAGCGGTTTCATCAAGCCGATGGCCGTCCTCATCGTCGCGGCGGCACTGCTGCTGGCGGAGCCGGATTTCGGCGCCACGGTCGTGCTGTTCGCGACGGCGTTGGCGATGATGTTCCTCGCCGGTGTGCGCTGGTGGCAGTTCGGCACACTCATCGGCGGGTCCGGTCTGGCGCTGGCGATCCTCGCGGTCTCATCGCCCTATCGGTTGACGCGCCTGACCACTTTCATCGATCCCTGGAAGGATCCTTTCGACAGCGGCTTCCAGCTGACGCAGTCGCTGATCGCCATCGGCCGTGGTCACTGGTTCGGCGTGGGGCTGGGTAGCGGCGTGCAGAAGCTCTTCTATCTGCCGGAGGCGCACACCGATTTCGTCTTCGCCGTGTTTGCCGAGGAGTTCGGGCTGGTCGGTGTGGTGCTGCTGCTGGCGCTGTATGGCTTCCTGGTATGGCGGGCCTTCGCCATCGGCAGTGTGGCGGAAAAAGCCGGTGATCGATTCTCAGGCTACCTCGCGTATGGCATCGGCACCTGGCTGGCCCTGCAGAGCGCAATCAATATCGGTGTGAACATGGGGTTGCTGCCGACCAAGGGGCTGACCCTGCCGTTGCTGAGTTACGGCGGCAGCAGTCTCGTGGTGATGTGTGTCGCCTTTGGTCTGCTGCTGCGGATCGACTACGAGACACGCTGCTCCGTGCATACCCTGCCGGCGAATACCCCACTGCCGCAGCGGCGTGCACCCCGGAGGCCGGTATGACTGCCGCTGACGCCTGGCCTCGCGACGCCATCCTGATCATGGCCGGCGGCACCGGTGGGCATGTGTTTCCCGCACTCGCCGTCGCCGAGGAGCTGCGCAGCGCCGGCCACCCGGTGGTATGGCTGGGGACGCAGGCGGGTCTGGAGGCGCGCGTGGTCCCGGCGGCCGGCCTGCCGATGGCCTGGGTGCGCGTCCGCGGCCTGCGGGGCAAGGGTTTTCTGCATGCATTGACGGCACCGTTCATGCTGCTCGGCGCGCTGCTGCAGGCCGGGGGCATCCTGCGGCGCCTGCGGCCACGCGCGGTACTCGGTATGGGCGGCTTCGTGACCGGACCGGGTGGATTCATGGCCTGGCTGTTGCGTCGCCCCCTGCTCATCCATGAGCAGAATTCCATCGCCGGCCTGACCAACCGCCTGCTGGCGCCACTGGCGATGCGGGTGATGGAGGCCTTTCCCGGCAGTCTGCCGGCGCGTCTGCGGCCGCTGGCCACGGGCAATCCGGTGCGTGGCACCATCACCCGGGTCGCGCCGCCGGCCGCGCGCTTCGCCGGGCGTGAAGGACCCATGCGGTTGCTGGTGCTGGGCGGCAGCCTGGGCGCGCAGGCGTTGAACGACCTGCTGCCGCAGGCACTGGCGCGCAGTGCTGCCGCGCTGCGGCCACAGGTCCGCCATCAGGCCGGGGCGCGCAATCTGGACAGCGCGCGCGCGTCCTATGCGCGGGCCGGCGTCACGGCCGAGGTCGTGCCCTTCATCGAAGACATGGCGGAGGCCTACGCGTGGGCGGATCTGGTGGTGTGCCGCGCCGGTGCGCTCACCATCGCCGAACTCACCGCCGTCGGTGTGGCCGCCATCCTGGTGCCGTATCCGTACGCCGTCGACGATCATCAGACCGGCAATGCCCGCTACCTCGTCGACGCCGGTGCGGCCATGTTGATCCCGGAGCCCGAACTCGAGGCCACGACACTGGCGAGTGTGATCGCAGACTTCGCACGCGATCCCGAACGCCGGCTGCGAATGGCGGCGGCGGCACGCGCCCTGGCGCGAACCGATGCGGCACGGGTCGTCGCGCAGGAATGCCTGCGACTGGCCGGTCTGGATACGCGCAGCGGAGGTGCCGCCACATGAGCGAGATCGGCATGCCGAATATCGCGGTACAGCCTGGCGGGATGGGGCGGGTGCGACGGGTGCATTTCGTCGGCATCGGTGGCGCCGGCATGGGTGGCATCGCGGAAGTGCTGCACAATCTCGGCTACGAGGTGCAGGGCTCGGATCTGCGCACCAACAGTGTCACCCGCCGGCTGGAATCACTGGGTGCCACGGTCTTCATCGGCCACAGCGCCGCCCATGTCACCGGCAGCGACGTGGTCGTGATCTCCAGTGCGGTCGACAGCAGCAACCCGGAGGTTGTGACCGCACAGGCGCAACGCATTCCAGTCGTGCCGCGTGCCGAGATGCTGGCCGAATTGATGCGCTTTCGCTACGGCGTGGCCGTGGCCGGGACGCACGGCAAGACGACCACCACCAGCCTGGTGGCGAGCCTGTTGGCCGAGGGGGGGTTGGATCCGACCTTCGTTATCGGTGGCCGGCTGAACAGCGCCGCCAGCCACGCGCGTCTGGGTGCGGGTCGTTACCTGGTCGCCGAGGCCGACGAGAGCGATGCCTCGTTCCTGTATCTGCAGCCGATGATCGCGGTCGTGACCAACATCGACGCCGACCATCTGTCCACCTACGGCGGTGACTTCGGCCAGTTGCGCAAGACCTTCCTGGAATTTCTGCACCATCTCCCGTTCTACGGGCTGGCGGTGCTGTGCATCGATGACGCCGAGGTGCGTGAGATCCTGCCGGAGGTGGCGCGCCCGGTACGCACCTATGCCATCGATGCCGCGGCCAACGCCGACCTGTGGGTCAGTGAGCTACGCCAGGAAGGGGTACGCATGTACTTCAATCTGCACCGCAAGGACCGGGATACGGTCCTGCCCGTCATGTTGAATCTGCCGGGACGGCACAATGTGCTCAACGCCCTGGCTGCCATCGCGGTCGCCAGCGAACTCGACCTCGCGGATGCCGCGATCCAGTCCGCGCTGGCGAACTTCGCCGGTATCGGCCGGCGCTTCCAGGTCTACGGGGAGTGCCGTTTGCCGGCGGGCCGCGTGCTGTTGATCGACGACTACGGCCACCATCCGCGCGAAGTGGCCGCGGTGATCGACGCCATCCGCAACGGCTGGCCCGCACGCCGGCTGGTGGTGGTGTTCCAGCCGCACCGTTATACCCGTACCCGTGATCTGTTCGAAGACTTCGCGCAGGTACTGAGCGAGACCGACGCACTGGTGCTGACCGATGTGTATGCCGCGGGTGAGGTGCCGATCGCCGGCGCCGATGGCCGCGCCCTGAGCCGCGCCATCCGGCTGCGCGGCCAGGTCGATCCGGTGTTCGTGGACGACACCACCGATCTGACCGACGTGCTGCCGGCCATCCTGGCCGATGGTGACGTGCTGCTGATGGCCGGTGCCGGCGATATCGGCGCGGCCGCGGCGGAGCTGGCGGTACGGTGGCAGGCAGCAGAGGAGGACCGACCATGACTCAGCACACCATTCGCCTGCGCTTGCACATGGGCTGTGGTGAATCCTTGAACAGCCGGTGGCTGCCGGCGCCCCGCAAGGTGACTGGCACGGCACACGCCACGCGCCTGCCCCGACCCTCGAAACAGCGACGGGAGCGGATGCGGGGATGATGGCGGCCATGAACAGTCCACGGCAGCGCGGCGAATTGCGGTATGGCGAACCGCTTGCCCGCCACACCAGCTGGCGCGCGGGCGGTCCGGCGCGGCGCTTCTACACGCCGGCCGATGGCGACGATCTGGCGGGCTTTCTCGCCGGCCTGCCCGACGACGAGCCGTTGCTGTGGATCGGCCTGGGCAGCAACCTGCTGGTCCGCGACGGTGGCTTTCCCGGCACGGTCATCTCGACCTTCAGCGGCCTGGGTGCGCTGCACCCACTCGATGCACGCACACTGCGCGCCGAGGCGGGTGTGGCCTGCGCCAAGGTCGCGCGCGGCATGGCACGACACGGTCTGACCGGTGGTGAGTTCCTGGCCGGTATCCCCGGCAGTATGGGTGGCGCGCTGGCGATGAACGCCGGGGCCTTCGGCGGCGAGACCTGGCAGTACGTAACTGCCATCGAGACCATCGACCGCCACGGCGAGCGACGGGTGCGTGGCCCCGAGGAGTACGAGATCGGCTACCGGCATGTGCGCGGGCCGGCCGACGAATGGTTTGTTGCCGCACACCTGCGCTTCGAACCCGGTGACAGCGCGGTCGCGCAGGCACGCATCCGGCAACTGCTGGAGCGCCGTGGCGCGACCCAGCCGACCCAGCAGCCGAGCTGCGGATCGGTGTTTCGCAACCCGCCTGGTGACCACGCCGCACGACTCATCGAGGCCTGCGGCCTGAAGGGCCGCTGCATCGGCCAGGCCTGTGTGTCCGAGAAGCACGCCAACTTCATCGTCAACACCGGCGGGGCCCGCGCCGCCGACATCGAGGCACTGATCGAATCAGTGCGCGACACCGTGGAACGCGAACAGGGTGTCCGGCTGATCCCCGAAGTGCGCATCGTGGGGGTGGCGATATGAACATGGGAACCGCCAAGACGCCACGCGTACCAACCTTTTTTGAACCGCCAAGACGCCAAGGACGCCAAGAGTTTTTGAACCGCCAAGACGCCAAGGACACCAAGAATAGGGAAATTAAAAGCAAAACTGGTTTTTCATTAAATGCTCTTGGCGTTCTTGGCGTCTTGGCGGTTCAAACAGGCTGTTCTTGGCGCCCTTGGCGTCTTGGCGGTTCATATGCGCTGCTCTTGGCGTTCTTGGCGTCTTGGCGGTTCAAACAAGCTGTTCTTGGCGTCCTCGGCGCCTTGGCGGTTCATAAAATCTTGGCGTCTTGGCGGTTTTCGACGGCCTTTGGTGTTTCGACATGAGCGGCGCGGCGCGCTTTGGCAAGGTGGCGGTGTTGTTCGGCGGAGTCTCGGCCGAGCGCGAGGTATCGCTCCTGTCCGGCCGCGCCGTGCTGGAGGCGCTGCTGCGCCAGGGCGTGGATGCGCACGCTGTCGATGTGGTGGATGACACGGTCCTCACGACACTGAAGGGTGGTGGCTTTGCACGTGTGTTCATCGTCCTGCACGGCCGCGGGGGTGAGGATGGCGTGATTCAGGGCGCCCTGGAGACGCTGGGCCTGCCGTACACCGGCAGCGGGGTCCTGGGTTCCGCGCTGAGCATGGACAAGGTCCGTACCAAACAGATCTGGCAGGCCTGCGGCCTGCCGACGCCCGCCTTCCGGGTGCTGACAGGGTCGAGCGACCTCGAGGCCACCGCAGCGGAGATCGGTTTCCCGCTGATGATCAAGCCGGCGCACGAGGGGTCCAGTATCGGCATGAGTAAGGTGGAGCGGTACGCGGATCTGGAGGCGGCGTGGCGGCTCGCGGCACAGTTCGATCGGGCGGTACTCGCCGAGGCCTGGATCTCCGGCCCCGAATATACGGCCTCGATCCTGGGTGGGCGGGTGCTGCCACTCATCCGCCTGGAGACGCCGCGTGCGTTCTATGACTACGAGGCGAAATACTGCTCGGACGACACGCGCTACCACTGCCCCTGTGGTCTGGCCGCGGATGTGGAGGCGGCCTATCAGGAGCTGGCGCTGCGTGCCTTCGGGGCCGTCGCGGCCAGTGGTTGGGGACGCGTCGATTTCATGTGTGATGCTGCCGGCCAGCCCCATCTGATCGAGTTGAACACCGTACCCGGCATGACCGACCACAGTCTGGTGCCGATGGCGGCGCAGGCGGCCGGTATCGATCTGGATGCGCTGGTACTGCGTATTCTGGAAACCACGTTGGTGGCGGCCAACGCCACGATGAAGGTGCGGCATGGCGCGTAGAAGAGTTTCACAGGCACGCCTGAAGCAGCCGCCGCTGCCGTTGTATCGGCGCATGCAGCCACTGCTGCGGCCTGTCGCCCGGGTGACGTCGCTCGCGTTGTTCGCAGCGGCGCTCACGTGGGGTGTGACCTGGCTGCGCGACCCGCACACGCTGCCGCTGCGCTCGGTCCGGATCGAAGGTGAATTTCGCAAATTGAGCAGCGAGCAGCTGCAGGCGGCGATCGCGGCAAGTACACAAGGTGGGTTTTTCACCGTCGACGTGGAAGCGGTGCGGCGCGCCGCGGAGGCGCTGCCCTGGGTGGCGTCGGCCTCGGTACGCCGTATCTGGCCGGACGGACTGCGACTGCATGTGGTGGAGCAGCGCGCGGTGGCGCGCTGGGGCGAGACGGGCCTGCTCAACACGCATGGCCAGCTGTTCGAGCCGGCGGCGGAGACCCTGCCAGGACATCTGCCGCGGCTTGACGGCCCCGACGCGCTACGGCGCCGGGTGATGGAGCAGTACATCGCGATCACGGGTGCCCTGGTGCCGATTGGGCGCCGCGTGGCGCTGCTGCATATCGATGATCGCCGAGCCTGGCAGCTGACTTTGGATGACGGCATCGAGTTGCAACTCGGCAGGGATGACACCCTGGTGCGTGTGCAGCGCTTCGTACGGGTCTATCCACAGCTGTTCGCAGTGCGCGAAACGGAGCTCAAGACTGTCGACATGCGCTACAGCAATGGATTTGCAGTGCGCTGGGACCAGCCGCAGCAGACGGCTGGCGAACAGAAAGAGGGTTGAGAACAGATGGCGAAGAAATCCGAAAAGAACATGATCGTCGGCCTGGATATCGGTACATCCAAGGTGGTGGCCATCGTCGGCGAGGTCACGCCGGAGGGCGGCATCGAGATCATCGGCATCGGTTCGCACCCTTCACGGGGCATGAAGAAGGGCGTGGTGATCAACATCGAATCCACCGTTCATTCCATTCAGCGCGCGATCGAAGAGGCGGAGTTGATGGCTGGCTGCCAGATCCACTCCGTCTACACGGGTATCGCCGGCAGTCATATCCGCAGCCTGAACTCGCACGGCATCGTCGCCATCCGCGACAAGGAGGTCACGCCCAGCGATGTGGAACGGGTGATCGATGCGGCACGTGCGGTGGCAATCCCGGCCGACCAGAAGATCCTGCACATCCTTCCCCAGGAATTCATCATCGACAAGCAGGAAGGTATCCGCGAGCCGGCCGGCATGTCCGGCGTACGCCTGGAGGCCAAGGTGCATCTGGTGACCGGGGCCGTCAGCGCGGCACAGAACATCATCAAGTGCGTGCGTCGCTGTGGTCTGGAGGTCGACGACATCATTCTGGAACAGCTTGCCTCCAGCTATTCGGTGCTGACCGATGACGAAAAGGATCTGGGCGTGTGTCTGGTCGACATCGGCGGCGGCACGACCGACATCGCGGTGTTCACCGAGGGCTCCATCCGTCATACGTCGGTGATCCCCATCGCCGGTGATCAGGTGACCAATGATATTGCCGTGGCACTGCGGACGCCGACCCAGCATGCGGAGGAGATCAAGATCCGCTATGCCTGCGCACTGGCGCAGCTCGCCAGTTCCGACGAGACCATCGAGGTGCCCGGCGTCGGTGACCGCGGTGCGCGCCGGCTGGCGCGGCATACCCTCGCGGAGGTGGTCGAGCCGCGTTACGAGGAACTGCTGACGCTGGTGCAGGCGGAGCTGCGCCGCAGTGGATTCGAGGACCTGGTCGCCGCGGGCATCGTGCTCACCGGTGGCAGCGCCAAGATGGAAGGCCTGATCGATCTGGCGGAAGAGGTGTTTCACATGCCGGTGCGTCTGGGTACGCCCCAGTACATCGCCGGCCTGGTCGACGTGGTACGCAATCCGATCTATGCCACCGGCGTCGGCCTGCTGCTGTTCGGCAGCCAGAATCGTGCACAGCGCAACCTGGAGGCGCAGTTCGGTCGCAGCATGTCGGGTGTATGGACACGCATGCGAAGTTGGTTTCAAGGGAATTTCTAATACCAGGGACGAGGTGCTAGGGACGAGGTGCTAGGACCTAGGACCTAGCACCCGAATTCAAGTCAGAGGAGACGAGACGATGTTCGAATTAATGGATGCTTACAGTCAGAATGCGGTGATCAAGGTGATGGGCGTCGGTGGTGGTGGCGGCAACGCCGTGCAGCACATGGTCGCGGCCAACATCGAGGGTGTGGACTTCATCTGTGCCAACACCGATGCCCAGGCGCTGCAGAACACCCATGCCCGGGTGGCACTGCAGCTCGGATCGGGCATGACCAAAGGCCTGGGTGCGGGCGCCAATCCGGAGGTCGGCCGCCAGGCGGCGCTGGACGATCGGGAGCGCATCATGGAGGTGATCGAGGGTGCGGATATGTTGTTCATCACCGCCGGCATGGGTGGCGGCACCGGCACGGGTGCGGCGCCGATCGTCGCACAGGTGGCGAAGGAGTTGGGTATCCTCACCGTCGCGGTGGTGACCAAGCCGTTCCCGTTCGAAGGCCGCAAGCGCATGGCGGTGGCGGAGAAAGGTATCAAGGAGCTGGGTCAGTACGTCGACTCGCTGATCACCATCCCCAACGAGAAGCTGCTGGCGGTGCTGGGCAAGAGCGTGAGCCTGCTGGAGGCCTTCAAGTCGGCCAATGACGTGCTGTTGGGCGCCGTGCAGGGCATTGCCGAACTGATCACCCGCCCCGGGCTGATCAACGTCGACTTCGCCGATGTCCGCACGGTCATGTCCGAGATGGGCATGGCCATGATGGGTTCCGGTCGTGCCAGCGGCGAGGACCGCGCCCGCGAGGCGGCCGAGGCGGCCATCGCCAGTCCGCTGCTGGAGGACGTCAATCTCATGGGGGCCGCCGGAATCCTGGTCAACGTCACCGCCGGTATGAACATGTCGATCGGTGAGTTCGAAGAGGTTGGCAACGTGATCAAGGAGTTCGCCTCCGAGAATGCGACGGTGGTGGTCGGCACGGTGATCGACCCGGACATGACCGACGAGCTGCGGGTGACCGTGGTCGCCACCGGGTTGGGTTCGCAGCAGAAGGCGCAGCTGCCGGAGGAGCCGCAGGTGAAACTGGTGGAGAGAAAGACCGACGGTGAACCCGACTACCGCAAGCTGGATCGCCCGACCGTCATCCGCAGCGGGCAGCGGGCCGTCGGCGGAGATTTCTCGACGCCGCCCAATTACGATTCCGATCTGGAGTATCTGGATATCCCCGCTTTCCTGCGGCGCCAGGCGGACTGATGGGGGCCGCGCTAGGGTGTGATCGCTGCGGCCGATCGGTTGCGGTCTTTGCTTGCAACAACTGTATTGGCCACGGAACCACACGGAAATACACGGAAGGAGGGGTGCGGTAGGGTTTTCCATTCCGCGTCCCTTCGTGTGTTTCTGTGGCGGATTTTTGGTTTCGTGGGTTTTGCGGCTGCATCGGGTTTTCAGGCGGATTCGGCCAAGGGTTCAGTTTGTCCGCGGGTGGCCGTTGAGATCCGGCGTGGTTTTGCACTTGCCACTCAAGCAGTTATTGAAGAAATGTGTTTCATTCGGCTTTTCCGCCCGGGGGCGGCTGTGATAATATCCCCGGATTCGCTCGTCAGCCAGTCCCGACAGCATAAAAGATTCTCGAGGAATCAAATAGATAATGATCCGTCAGCGCACGCTTAAGAATGTCATCCGGGCCACCGGGGTTGGGTTGCACACGGGTGAGAAGGTCTATCTCACGTTGCGGCCGGCCGCGGTCGACACGGGCATCGTTTTCCGGCGTGTGGACCTGCCGGAACCGGTCGAGATCAAGGCCAGTCCCGAGAATGTCGGCGACACCCAGTTGTCTACCACGCTGATCAAGGGAGACGTGCGCATCTCGACGGTGGAGCATCTCCTGTCCGCCCTGGCGGGCCTGGGCATCGATAATGCCTATGTCGACCTGAGCGCACCGGAAGTACCCATCATGGATGGTAGCGCCGGCCCCTTCGTTTTCCTGGTGCAATCCGCAGGCATCGAGGAGCAGAATGCCGCCAAGCGTTTCATCCGCATCAAACGCAGCATCAAGGTGGAAGACGGTGACAAGTGGGCACGCTTCGATCCCTTCGACGGCTTCAAGGTCGGCTTCACCATCGAATTCGACCATCCGGCGTTCAAGGGCCATGCGCAGTGCGCCGAGGTGGATTTCTCCACCACCTCGTTCGTGCGCGAGGTCAGCCGGGCACGCACCTTCGGTTTTATGCGCGATATCGAGCGTCTGCGCGAGGCCAGGCTGGCCCTGGGCGGCAGTCTGGATAACGCAGTGGTGGTCGACGACTACCGGGTGTTGAACGAGGACGGCCTTCGCTACGAAGACGAGTTCGTCAAGCACAAGATTCTGGATGCCATCGGTGATCTGTATCTGTTGGGACACAGCCTGATCGGCGCTTTCCACGGGCACAAATCCGGCCACGCGATCAACAACCGCCTGCTCCGCGCGCTGCTGGCGGACGCCACGGCCTGGGAAGAGGTCACCTTCGAGGACGCGGCCGCCGCACCGATCTCCTTCCTGCAGCCGGTCCCGGCCTCCTGAGCAGTACGGCCCCGATCGAGGGGGCCGTAGCACTGCCCCCCGTTCAGCGAGACCGCCGTGCCAGTCGGGTCAGGGCCTGTGCCAGCCGTGGGTCCTGGATGCCCCGGGCGGTCTGTTCCAGCAGTTGAGCGTTCTCCGCCGACAGCCGGGTGCGGCGCGGAGTTGGTTTCACCTCGTTGACGGGTGGGATGATCCGGACCTGGACTGTGCGCACCGTCACGATCCCGGCGCGCTCCGGATGTTCAACTAGATGCCTAACGAGTTGCGTACTCTGGAAGCGCAGCCGCGCTGCCCAGGCCGGTGTGTCCGCCACCAGCAGCAGTCGGTCCCCGCGCACCCCTGCGACACGGCAGTGGGTGGCGAATTCGGGGGGTAGCAGCGACAGGATCTGGTTTTCCAGGATGGCCAGCGCGCGGACCTTGTGGGGGATATCGGCATGTTCGGACGTGGCAAACCGTTCAAGGAATCGGCCTATGGCCATCGGCTTGCGGATCGGACTGCGGTTCATCGGCCTAACCCTTGCATAGGATCTTGGGTCCGTCAGCTTTTCGCCCCCAGACATATGAATATCATTCTGTTCACCACTGTACACGGCCGGCCCGGCAGCCTCAATCTCAGCCGCCCCCGGTTCTACCTGCCCATGCTGGCCATGGTGGCACTGGTCTGTGCGCTGGTGGCCTATACGGGGTATCGCGTCGGGATGGCCGGCAGCGGGCAACCGGCACCGACAGTCCCCCTGCACGACTGGCGGGCGGACATGGATGCGCAGCGCCGGGCGGTCGAGCAGGCGCGCCGCAGCAGTCAGGCGCATCTGGATGTCCTGACGCTGCGGTTGGCGCAGATGCAGGCCCAGGTGATGCGCCTGGACGGCATTGGTCAGCGGCTGGTGGAGACCGCCAAGCTGGACAAGGGTGAGTTTAACTTCGACCAGCCGCCGGCACAGGGCGGCCCCGTCGAGGCCGGCGTGGCAGCTGCCTATGAACCGCCGGATTTCATGCGCGAGCTGGATGCCCTGTCAGCGCAGTTGGATGACCGCGAGCAGCAACTGGTCATCCTCGAGGACGTGCTGCTCGGCCGCGCGTTGAACGAGCAGGGCTATCCCGCGGGGCGACCGGTCGCCAGCGGCTGGCTGTCGTCCTATTTCGGTAAGCGGACCGACCCGTTCACCGGCCGCCCGGCCATGCACGCCGGTGTCGATTTTGCCGGCAAACTGGGTTCGGATATCCTGGCCGTGGCAGCCGGCGTCGTCACCTGGTCCGGCAAACGCAGCGGCTATGGAGAGCTGATCGAAATCAACCACGGCAACGGCTACGTGACCCGCTACGGTCATAATCAGAAGAACCTGGTCAAGGCCGGTGAGACCGTCAAACAGGGCCAGAAGATCGCCCTGATGGGCTCCAGCGGCCGCTCCACCGGCCCGCATGTGCACTACGAGGTGCTGCGCGATGGTCGCCGGATCGATCCGGCGCGCTATCTGACCGCGGCACGCTGACGCCGCCGTCCCCGGCCCCGCCGGAAGGCAGCCTGTATCCCCCTGTCGCCGCTGCTACATTGGCCCCGATTGCGGTATCATGCTGGCCTCCGCGCGCCACCACACCAGCAGATAGCGACCTCATCTCCATGTTTGGAAATCTAGCCCGTAAGCTCTTTGGCAGCCGCAACGAACGCCAAGTCAAACGCATGTTCAAGTCCGTCGCGCAGGTCAATGCGCTGGAACCGGACATCGCCAAGCTCACCGATGACGAACTGCGCCGCTGCACCGAACAGTTCCGGCAGCGCCTCGCCGGCGGTACACCGCTGGACGACCTGTTGCCCGAGGCCTTTGCCGTGGTGCGCGAAGCCGGCAAGCGCGTGCTGGGCATGCGCCACTTCGATGTTCAGCTGATCGGCGGCCTGGTGCTGCATCAGGGCCGCATCGCCGAGATGCGCACCGGCGAGGGCAAGACCCTGGTCGCCACACTCGCAGTGTATCTCAATGCACTGCCCGGCAAGGGCGTGCACGTGGTGACGGTCAACGACTATCTCGCACGGCGCGACGCGGCCTGGATGGGGCAACTGTACGATTTTCTCGGCATGAGTACCGGCGTGGTCGTGCCTGGCATGTCACCGGAGGAGAAGCGCGCCGCCTACGCCTGTGACATCACCTACGGTACCAACAACGAATACGGCTTCGACTACCTGCGCGACAACATGGCGTTCCGCATCGAGGACAAGGTGCAGCGGGAGCTGTATTACGCCGTGGTCGACGAGGTCGATTCCATCCTCATCGACGAGGCCCGCACGCCGTTGATCATCTCCGGCCCGAGCGGCGATAACAGCGAACTCTATACACGCATCAATCAGCTCATCCCCGAACTCTCCCGCCAGGAACAGGAGGACGGGCCGGGCGACTATTCGATCGACGAGAAGAACAAGCAGGTACAGTTCACCGAGGAAGGTCATGCGCATGTCGAAGGGCTGCTGACCGGCGCCGATCTGCTGGGTGAGGGCGAGAGCCTCTATGACGCGGCCAACCTGACCCTCATGCATCATGTGAATGCAGCGCTACGCGCCCACGCGCTGTTTCACCACGATGTCGACTACATCGTCAAAGACGGCGAGATCGTCATTGTCGACGAGTTTACCGGCCGTACCATGCCCGGCCGCCGCTGGTCGGAGGGTCTGCACCAGGCCATCGAGGCCAAGGAAGGTGTGCCGATCCAGAGCGAAAACCAGACACTCGCCTCCATCACCTTTCAGAATTATTTCCGCCTCTACGAAAAATTGTCGGGTATGACCGGCACGGCCGATACCGAGGCCTACGAGTTCCAGCAGATCTACGGTCTGGAAGTCACTGTCATCCCGACACATCGGCCGTTGGCCCGCGAGGACCACGGTGATCTGGTGTTTCTCACCCGCCGCGAAAAGTTCGATGCCATCGCCGAGGGCATCCGTGACTGCCAGCAGCGTGGTCAGCCGGTGCTGGTGGGCACGACCTCGGTCGAGACCTCCGAGATGCTGTCGGAGGCGCTGAGAAAGGCCGGCATCAGGCACGAGGTGCTGAACGCCAAGCAGCACGAGCGCGAGGCACACATCGTCGAGCAGGCCGGTCGCCCCGGGGCGGTGACCATCGCCACCAACATGGCGGGTCGCGGCACCGACATCGTCCTCGGCGGCAGTCTGGAGGCGGAGCTGCGGGCGCTCGGCGAGGATGCCAGCGAGGCCGAGCAGGCCAAGGTGCGCGCGACCTGGCAGCAGCGTCACGATGCGGTGCTGGAGGCGGGCGGGCTGCACATCATCGGTACCGAACGGCACGAGTCGCGGCGTGTCGATAACCAGCTGCGCGGCCGTGCCGGCCGCCAGGGCGACCGCGGTTCGTCCCGTTTCTACCTGTCGCTCGAAGACAACCTGATGCGCATCTTCGCATCCGAGCGTGTATCTGCACTGATGCAGAAGCTCGGTATGAAGGAAGGCGAGGCCATCGAGCACCCCTGGGTGACCAAGGCGATCGAGAATGCCCAGCGCAAGGTCGAGGCGCACAACTTCGATATCCGCAAGCAGCTGCTGGAGTTCGACGATGTCGCCAACGATCAGCGCAAGGTCGTGTATCAGCAGCGTAACGAGCTGATGGTCGAGGACGATATCTCCGACATGATCGCCGGCATCCGCCACGATGTGGTCGATGCAGTGATCTCGACTCACATTCCGCCTGGCAGCCTCGACGAACAGTGGGATGTCGCCGGCTTGGAGAGTGCGATCGAGCGCGAGTTCGGGCAGCGCATGGCGATCCGCGAGTGGCTGGAGGCGGATCCGAGCCTGCACGAGGACAGCCTGCGTGCACGTATTCAGCAGGAGATCGGAGAGGCTTACGCAGCCAAGGAACAGCTGGTCGGCGCCTCGGTACTGCGGCATTTCGAGAAATCCATCATGCTGCAGGTGCTGGATCAGGCCTGGAAAGAGCACCTCGCCGCCATGGATTATCTCCGCCAGGGTATTCATCTGCGTGGCTATGCGCAGAAGAATCCCAAGCAGGAGTACAAGCGCGAGGCCTTCGAGATGTTCTCCACCATGCTCGAGCGCATCAAGCACGACGTGGTCAGCATCATTGCCAAGGTGCAGGTGCGCACCGAGTCCGACGTCGAGGCAGTGGACGCGCAGCGCCGTCAGACCGCACCGATGGAGTTCCAGCATGCCCAGGCCAGCACTGTGGCGGAGGCCGAAGAAACTGCCTCCACACAAGCCAAGCAGGTGCCACTGGTGCGCGGCCGCAAGATCGGACGCAATGAACCGTGTCCGTGTGGCTCTGGCAAGAAGTACAAGCACTGCCATGGGCAACTGCAATGAAAGAGAGATACAAGAGTCAAGATACAAGAGGCAAACACATAAGGGTGGTTCCTGGCGTCTCTTGTATCTTGTCTCCTGCATCTTGTACCTCATAAAACATGCCAGTCGGTCTCTCCGCTCCAACTGAACTGCCCCCGGTTGCCGGTGTGCGTCTGGGTGTTGCCCGCGCCGGCATCAAGAAGGCCGGGCGCCGCGATCTGGTCGTCATGGAGATCGTCGCAGGCAGCACCGTGGCGGCAGTCTTCACCCGCAACGCCTTTTGTGCCGCACCGGTCGAGGTTGCGCGCGAGCATTTGGGCAGCGGCGATCCACGTTATCTGCTGATCAATACGGGCAACGCCAACGCCGGCACCGGCGCGGGCGGTCGGCACGCTGCACGGCGCTGCTGCACCAGCCTGGCCACACTGGCCGGCTGTCCGCCCCGGCAGGTGCTGCCGTTCTCGACCGGCGTGATCGGTGAGGCGCTACCGGTCGAGAAGATCGAAGCGGGCCTGCCGGAGGCGCTGGCGACGTTGCGCGCCGATGGCTGGGTCGAGGCGGCGCACGGCATCATGACCACCGATACGCTGCCGAAGGGTGCATCGCGGACCGTCGACATCGGCGGCGCCGAGGTCATGCTGACCGGCATCGCCAAGGGCGCCGGCATGATCCGGCCGGATATGGCGACCATGCTGTGCTTTGTCGCGACCGATGCCGCCGTGGCCAGGCCTCTGCTGCAGCGCGCGCTCGTCGAGGCGGTGAACGCCTCCTTCAACCGTATCACCATCGACGGTGACACCTCGACCAACGACAGCTGCGTGGTCGTGGCCACCGGTCAGTCGGGCGTCACCCTTGCCGCTGACGATACCGCCTTGCGGACGTTCACGGCCGCGCTCTCCGCTCTCTGTGAGGAGCTCGCCCAGGCGATCGTGCGCGATGGCGAGGGTGCGACCAAGTTCGTGACTGTAGAGGTCGCCGAGGGTATCTCGAGCCAGGAGTGCCTGCAGGTCGCCTATACCATCGCCCATTCGCCGCTGGTCAAGACGGCGCTGTTCGCCAGTGATCCGAACTGGGGACGCATTCTCGCCGCGGTCGGCCGCGCCGGCCTGGAACACTTCGATATCTTGCCGGTGCAGGTCTTCCTCGGCGATGTCTGCATCGTCCGCGACGGTGGCCGCGCACGGGACTATACCGAGGCCGCGGGCCAGGCGGTGATGGCCCGCGATGAGATCCTGATACGCGTCCTGCTCGGCCGCGGTGCGGCCTGCGAGCGTGTCTGGACCACGGACTTTTCCTACGACTACATCAAGATCAACGCCGAATACCGTACCTGAACGGGCCGCCGTTCCTGGAATGGCGGATCTTGCCCTGCAGCGCTGAACGATTACCATGTCCACTGTGATTCATGTCGTCGCCGCGGTATTGGTCAACGCTGTGGGTGAGATACTCGTCAGTCGTCGGCATGTGCATGCCCATCAGGGCGGGCTGTGGGAATTCCCCGGTGGCAAGGTCGAGCCGGGGGAGGATGTACGGCAGGCGTTGCGGCGGGAGATCCTGGAGGAACTCGGGCTGGAGGTGGTCGCGGCGCGGCCGCTGATCCGCGTGCCTCACCGATATCCCGACCAACGGGTGCTGCTGGACGTATGGCGGGTGACGATCTTCCACGGCGAGGCACATGGGCGCGAAGGTCAGGCCCTGCGCTGGATGGCACCGGAGCGGCTGGGTGAGCTCGCATTTCCGGCGGCCAACGCGCCGATCATCACGGCCGCGCGACTACCCGATCGCTATGTCATCACGCCCGCGCCGGACGCGAACTTTCTCGAGCGGCTCGACCGCGTGCTGGCACGCGGTGCGCGGTTGCTGCAATTGCGGGCCACGTCGTTGCCGGCGCCCGACTATCTTGAACTCGCACGTGCCGTCTGCGGACGTGCCCGGCCCTGGGGTGCGCAGGTGCTACTGAACGCCGACCCGGCCCTCGTCACGGCGGCCGGCGCACAGGGCGTGCATCTGAACACGCGGCGGCTGCGGGCGTTGTCCGCGCGGCCGCTGTCACCTGAACTCTGGGTGGCCGCATCCTGCCACGATGCGGCTGAACTGGCGCAGGCGGCACGTATCGGGGTGGACTTCGTGGTGCTCGGACCGGTACAGGCCACGGCCAGCCACCCCGGCGCAGCGGCGCTCGGCTGGAAAAGGCTGCGCGCCCTGACCGAGACCACGGCACTGCCCGTATTCGCCCTGGGCGGCCTGCAGGCAGAGGACCGCGCACGCGCCTGGGAGGCCGGCGCGCAGGGTATCGCTGCAATCCGCGGATTCTGGGAAGGGTTTGCGGAGGAGGACGCATGAAGCTGCGCCTGTGGATGGTCGCCGCGGCCCTGCTGCTGGTGGCGGTGGCGTTCAGTGCCTGGCAGCAGCGCAGCGGCCTCGAGGCGCCCCCGGTACGGCCCATCGTGCTCGCCGTCGCCGCCGACTGCGACAGCGCGCGTGCGGCCTGCATCGCACAGGGCGAGGGCTTAGGGGTCGAACTGCGGCTCGGGCCACCGGTGGTCTCTCTGACACCCTTCGACATCGCGCTGCGCCGCGTCGACGGCGTACTCGGCGAGTCGGCGGTCGTCGAGGTGCAGTTCGTGATGCCGGGGATGGGTATGGGCATCAACCGCTATCGTCTGGCGCAGGTCGCCGATGGCCTGTGGCGCGGCCGCGCCATCTTGCCCGTGTGCACGTCCAGCCGGGTCGACTGGATCGCGGCGCTGGACATCCGCGACGGTCCGCACCGGTGGACAGCGGCGTTACCGTTCACCAGCGACTAGGGAAGGTTAAAAGCCAGCCAGAAAACCCACCGTATCCTTTTAGACGATGTCTTGAAGAAATGGCCACGGAAGCACACGGAACAACACGGAAAAATGCTTATGGCAGATCAGACGCTCATCCTGTCAGGAGCGGCAGTTCTGCCGTGATTCATCCGCACGGCGGACCCAAGTCATCGCGCCAGGAATGGCGCTCCTACGAAAACCTGCTCGGCACCTGTAGGAGCGGCATTCCTGCCGCGATCACGGTGGGCGGCAGCCCAAACCACTCGCCAGGAGGGGCGCTCCTGCGAAGGCGGTACCACCCCGAGGTCTTACCCAGTGGTCAGTATTATTGGCTACCTATTGTGCAACTCACCATCCCGCTTTTGCGGGGATGACAGCCCACGATGGTAGCGATAAATCCTGACTCCTGAGTAATCAGCTTCCTCAAGTAAGTGCTATTCGCGTCTGACCTGAGTGGTTTCCCTCCGGGGCTGGCCCTTGACGCTGCGGTTCAGCTGTCGCCGTTCGTGTCGTCCTCGTCACCGGGCACCGGTTCGCCCGGGATGCGCCGGCCCTCACCCAGCCATTCGCCGAGGTCGATGAGTCGGCAGCGTTCGGAACAGAAGGGTCGCCACGGGTTGTCCGGCGACCAGGGGATCCGCTTGCCGCAGGTGGGGCACGCGACCAACAGTGGTTTCCGGGTCGTGTGCCTCACGCCAGCACCCGTACCCACTCGCCGGCACCGACCATGTTCAGATGATGCAGCATGCCAGCTCGAAGCGAATGTCGCCGTCGGCCTGCATAGCGCGCTCGTTGGGCGACGGCTGGGCCATGAAGCGCACGCTGAAACGGTGGCGTCCACCGCTGATCTCGGCGTAGTACGGGCTACCGGCGGGCAGGGCGACGCGCACCATCTGGCAGGGTACATTGGGGTCGAGGGCACGCTGGAAGAAGCCGGTTTCTGCGGTGTGTGGATGGAACAGATTGCTGCCGCGAGTCAGGCGCAGGATCAATTTGATGGCGCGCCCGATGGCGTCGAAGTTGTCCAGCCACGCGGCCAGATCGCGCAAACGCTCCTCGGCGGGACGCTCCACCCAGAAATGGAAGGCGGGGAGGTCGAAGTCACAGGTGCCACCCGGGATAGCGCTGCGCTGCTGGATGGCGCTCAGGAATTCATTGTTCTTGAGGTGCGCGCCCACCGGCCCGTTGTAGGCATGCAGTTGGTCGATCAGCAGATCCAGTTCGTCCAGCAGCTCGCTGAGCTGCCCGCGATCCACGTCCGGGTTCTGCTCCAGGCGCGCGAGGTTCGCAGTATGCCGCTCCAGTTCCTTCATGACCTCGGTCTTGAGGTCGCTGCGGCTGAAGATGTGCATGATGTCCAGCAGGCTGTCGAGCGCCGCCCGGCTGTCCCAGGGGCTGACCCCGCCGAGATGATGACGGACCCGCTGGAACAGGGATTCGAGCCGTAGAAAAGCTCGGATACGCTCGTTAAGTGGTTGTTCGTAAATTATTTTATGAGACACGTGGGGGCAGCCGGGTACGTCCGCGGGATTCGGGCGCCTATTGTTCCATGAGGCCGGCGACAGTGGCAAATCGGTGCGGCTGTGGGCTTGGCGGTACGCGAAGCGAGAGGGTGGCCACGGAAACCTACGACAGGCATTGCAATGGAACCGCGTCGTGAAGCCCCGGCCCAGTGCCTGGCGGGTGACCAGGGCGGTTGCGCGAAGCGTATGCACTCGTCCGTGTGTTTCCGTGGCAAATGCGGTTTTGGGGGTTATTGCGTCTGCGTGAATTTCATGGGTTTTGTGGCGGGACGGTTTTTGTCCATTCTGCCTGTGAGCAGCGATGGTTCTTCTAGGAGCCTGCAAGGGCGAGGTAGCGGTGGTGAAGGGCCTCGACCTGGGCCTCCAGCGCCGCTGCATCGCCGCTGTTGTCGATGATGTCGTCCGCGCCGGCGCGGCGCTGTTCGCGGCCGAGCTGGGCGGCGAGGATACCGTCCACCTGATCTGATGGCAGGCGATCGCGCAGCAGTACCCGTTCGCGCTGCAGTTCCACGGGGGCATCCACGACCAGCACGCGATCCACCAGGTCGCGCTGCGCGGCCTCGAACAGCAAGGGGATCACCAGTACGGTATAGGGCGCACGCGTCGCCGCCGCGCGCGCGACCATGGCGTCGTGAATGCGTGGATGCAGGATGTTCTCCAGGCGGAGTCGCTGCCGCGCATCGCCGAATACCCGCGCCCGCAACCGCCCACGATCGAGCCGGCCCTGTGCGTCAAGCAGCCCGGCGTCGAAGCCGGCGACGATCTCGGCCAGTGCCGGCTGGCCCGGTTCGACCAGCTCTCGCGCGATGGCGTCCGCGTCGATGATCGGCACGCCGCGCGCTGCGAACAACGCCGCCACCGTGGATTTTCCCGAGCCGATCCCGCCTGTCAGACCGATACGCAACATGGAGCATAGCTTAGTCGGAACCAGGGGATGCTGCCACGGATGGGCTGGATGGTTCAGGCCAGGCCAGCGAAGCGCAGGTAGGCCTGGGTGATGTCCTCACCCCAGAGCAGGGCCAGCCAACCGGCGGCGGCGATATACGGACCGAAGGGGATGGGGATATTGCGATCGCGACCGCGGGCCAGGATGAGGGTGATGCCAACGACGGCGCCGACCAGCGAGGACAGCAGGATGGTGACCGGCAACGCCTGCCAGCCCAGCCAGGCACCGATGGCCGCGAGCAGTTTGAAATCGCCGAAGCCCATGCCCTCCTTGCCGGTGACCAGGCGGAACAGCTGATATACCGACCACAGCGACAGATAGCCGGCCGCTGCGCCGATGATGCTCGAACGCGAGTCGGTGAACACCGTTGCCAGGCCCAGCAGCAGGCCCAACCACAGCAGTGGCAGGGTGATGGAATCCGGCAGCAGCTTGTGATCGAAATCGATCAGGCTCAGCGCGATCAGTGCCCAGGTGAAAATCAGCGCGGCCACCAGTGGCCATCCCCAGCCCAGCTGCCAGGCGACCACGGCCGACAGCAGCGCGGTGACCAACTCGACACCGGGATAGCGCAGGGAGATGCGCGTGCCGCAGGCCGAGCACTTGCCGCGCAGGAACACATAGCTCAGCAGCGGGATGTTCTCCCATGCCTTGATCCGGTGTTTGCAGGCCGGGCAGCGTGAACGCGGCACGAGCAGATCGAAGCGCGCCTCGTCCGCCATGGGTTCGTCCGGATGCAGATACTCCTGGCACTGCCGGCGCCAGTCGCGCTCCATCATTATCGGCAGCCGATAGGCAACCACGTTGATGAAACTGCCGATCAGCAGGCCGAGGAGAAAGACGGTACCGATCAAGAGGGGTGGCTGCTGGGCAAGAAAGTCGAACAGGTCCATGGTCTTCTTATTTCGCCTTCCGGGCGTGCATGCCTAGTATGAAACACAAGGCATTGATCATAGCCATGAAACCCACTAAACCCACGAAAGATTCTTGGATATATCCCATTTTGTGGGTTTAGTGGGTTTCATGGCGGGAATGGTGCTGCCTTTTCGTCCGTGTTTTCCGTGGCTGCCTCTGGGTCCCGTCCCGCGCTATGACGCGCTCAGATCGCCGCGCCCATCTTGAAGATCGGCAGATACATGGCCACCACCAGGCCGCCGACCAGCACGCCCAGCACCGCCATGATCAGCGGTTCCAGCAGGCTGCTCAGGCCGTCGACGGCGTCGTCGACCTCGCGTTCGTAGAAGTCTGCGACCTTGCTGAGCATCGAATCCAGTGAGCCAGATTCCTCGCCGATGGCGACCATCTGTACGACCATGTTGGGGAACAGCCCGGTCTGGGTCATGGCCAGCTGCAGCTGCTGGCCGGTGGCGACCTGGTCACGCATGCGCAGCACGGCGTCGGCATAGACGATGTTGCCGGTCGCGCCGGAGACGGATTCCAGGGCCTCGACCAGTGGCACACCGGCGGCGAACATGGTCGACAGGGTGCGTGCATAGCGGGCGATAGCGGCCTTGGTCAGGATGTCGCCCACGATGGGCATCTTGAGCACCAGCCGGTCCAGCGTCTGGTTGAATTTGCGCGAGCGCTTCTTGGCCTGCAGCAGGCCGTAGACGATGCCACCGATGCCGCCGAACACCAGGTACCAATAGTCCTGCATGAAGCGCGACATATTGACGACCATCTGGGTGAAGGCCGGCAGGTCGGCACCGAAGTTCTCGAACAGGCTCTCGAACTGAGGTACCACGAAGATCAGCAGGATGGCGGTGACGATGAAGGCCACCACGATCACTGCCGTCGGATAGAACAGTGCCTTCTTGATCTTGGATTTGAGCGCCTCGGTCTTTTCCTTGTAGGTGGCGATCTTATCCAGCAGGGTATCCAGCACACCGGCGGCCTCACCGGCCTCGACCAGGTTGCACACCAGGTCGTCGAAGTGAAGCGGGTGCTTGCGTAACGAATCGGCGAGGTTGCTACCGCCCTCGACGTCGCCCTTCACGGCCATTACCAGCTGCTGCATCCGGGGGTTCTCATGCCCCTTGCCGATGATATCGAAGGCCTGTACCAGCGGTACGCCCGAGTTCAGCATGGTGGCCAATTGGCGGGTGAAGATGGCGATGTCCTTTGCTTGGACGGCCTTGCCCTTACCAGCGCTGGCCAGGGCCGATTTCTTCCTCACCTTGAGCGGAACGATACCCTGGCGGCGCAGGTCCGCCTTGATCAGGTTCGGGTTGGTGCCGCGGCTCTCGCCCTTGACGCGGTTGCCGCGCTTGTCGGTGCCTTCCCAGGCAAACAGATTCAGTTTGAGTGCTTTTTCCGCCATGGTGTCGTTTCCTTAGCTGAACGCTCTTAATCCTTGGTGACGCGGTTGACTTCTTCCAGGCTGGTGACGCCCTGTCTGACCTTTTTCAGGCCGGAGGTACGCAGGTCGTCCACACCGTCCTGGCGTGCCTGGTCGGCGAGCTGGATGGCATTGCCGCCTTCCATAATGATGCGCGACATTGCATCGGAGATCGGCATCACTTGGTATATTCCCACCCGACCCTTATAGCCGCCCGTGCATTGGTCACAGCCGTCGGGGTTGTGGGCATAGATCTTGACCCCGGCGTCGATGTCCGCCTGCTCGAAGCCCTCCTCCAGTAGGGTGTGGGCCGGGATGTCGACTGGTTTTTTGCAGTTGTTGCACAACCGCCGCGCCAGGCGTTGAGCGATGATGAGGTTCACGGCGCTGGCGATGTTGTAGGGCGGGACGCCCATGTTGGCCAGGCGTGCCAGGGTCTGTGGCGCATCGTTGGTGTGCAGGGTCGACATGACCATATGACCGGTCTGGGCCGCCTTGATAGCGATCTCGGCGGTCTCCAGGTCGCGGATCTCACCGACCATGATGATGTCCGGGTCCTGGCGCAGGAAGGCGCGCAGGGCCTCGGCGAAGGTCAGCCCCGCCTTGGGGTTCATGTTGCACTGGTTGATACCCGCCAGGTTGATTTCCACCGGGTCTTCGCAGGTGGAGATATTGCGGTCGGGCGTATTCAGGATATTCAGGCCGGTGTACAGCGACACGGTCTTGCCGGAACCGGTCGGGCCGGTGACCAGGATCATGCCGTAGGGCTTGTTGAGATTGTCCAGATAGGTCTGCTTCTGGTCTGCCTCGTAACCCAGGGCGTCGATGCCCAGCTTGGCGCTGCTCGGGTCGAGGATACGCAGCACGATCTTCTCGCCGAACAGGGTCGGGCAGGAGTTCACACGAAAGTCGATGGCGCGGCTCTTCGACAGATGCATCTTGATGCGCCCGTCCTGGGGCACGCGACGCTCGGCGATGTCCATGCGACTCATCACCTTCAGGCGCGCGATGATGCGCGGCGCCAGCGCCAGCGGCGGCGCGGCCACCTCGTGCAGCACGCCGTCCTGGCGGTAGCGCACACGGAAGCTCTTTTCGTAGGGCTCGACATGGATGTCCGACGCGCTCTTGTTGATGGCGTCCAGCAGGATCTTGTTGACGAAGCGCACCACCGGCGTGTCGTCGATGTCCGAGGTGTCCTTGTCTTCGGCCTCGTCCTCCCCGCCGGCGACGATGTCGAGATTCTCCAGGTCCTCGTCGAGCAGGGCGCCCATGCCCGCATCGGCCCGTTCCAGGGCCTGGTCGATCATCCGGTTAAGCTTTTCCTCCTCCACCAGGATGGCCTCGGTGGCCACGCCGGTGTGGAACTTGATCTCGTCCAGGGCGGTGAGGTTGGTAGGGTCGGAGACCGCCACAAACAGCCGGTTACCGCGTTTGAACAGCGGCAGGGCGCGGTGCAGGCGGATGAGCTTTTCATCGACCAGCTTGATGGGTGCCGCATCCAGGTCCATGACCGCCAGGTCGAACACCGGGATGCCGAACTCCTGGCAGGCGGCGTTCGCGATGACGTTACCGGCCACCAGCTTGTTTTCGACCAGGTAGCTGGTCAGCGATTGGCGCTTCGTCAGGGCGGCATCGACAGCGCCCAAGGCGGTGGCCTCATCAAGAACGTCATCGTTGACCAGTCGGCGGCCCAGGCCGGTCAGTTGGATACGGGGGTTGGTCAATGCCATGCGGAGATCCCTGTCCTGATCATCTGGGGCCGTACACCATAGCGGTCAAGACCCGGTTTCGGCAACCCCGGTCGGATCATAGCCGCCTGAAAAACAAAGATAATTTCGCTTAAATGCTCATGATCGCAGGAAGCGCTATGCGCACGGAAGGGGTATCGGCATGGGCGGGGAGACCTGAAGGTCGCGGAGGTGAGCCGTGGCGGCGTTGTGGCAGGGGGCGGCTCAACCGGATCGGATCCAGGTGGAACTTAGCTAACTAGGTGTTTTCAGAAGAAATAGCTATGAAACCTCAGGGTGGATGCTTAACTCACTACCGTTGGCCACGGGATCCCGAAAAGTGATACGGAAAGAAGGTGTTGCATGAGGCCCGGAAACTGAACCGCGGGCGATAAGGCTGGGGTTATATATAGAATATTTTTCGTGTTGTTCCGTGGATTCCGTGGCTGATTTTCCAAGGCAGCGGCCTAAGGTAACTGCCATACACGATGGAACCGAGAAAATGGCACAGAAACCGCTTTATGGGAAAACCCTGGAATGACGGCCTTCTGTGCGGACGCTGAAGCAGATGTTTTCTGAGCCATTTTGTGGATTCAGTAGTAAAAAATGGCTTACGCAAGGTCTCGATGGAGACACAATGATCTCTCCCCGACCAATCCTACCCGGGGTCGTCCGCGGTGAGTATGTCGGCACAAGCCAGGGGTGGTATGGCAACTGCCCACGTTCAGGCGGTATCGCCGCAGGAGGCCGCAGGCATTCGTCGATCGGGCCGCGGCCGTTCCTCAAGGTATTCTGGAGTATGGCGATGAATCGACAATCTTCTAAAATTTCCCCTCGATTTGCTGCGAACTTGCGCTAAAATGTGCGCCATTGCCCGGCTGCCCGGTGTGCTGCACCGGCTCAAGTCCGTCCCTATCTCTGCGCCACAAAGTGATTGCCATGGACATCCGAAAAGTCAAAAAGCTCATCGAATTACTGGAAGAATCCGGGATTGCGGAGATCGAGATCCAGGAGGGCGAGGAGTCTGTCCGTATCAGCCGGTACGGTCAGAGCGCACCACCCATGGTGATGCCGGCGCCCGCCGTGGCCGCCGCCCCCACGGCACCCGCCGCCGCTCCGGCCGCCCCTGCGGCACCGATCGTGCCGGCTGGCCACACCGTGGATTCGCCCATGGTCGGCACCTTCTATCGCGCCTCGTCGCCGGGCGCCAAGGCCTTCGTCGAGGTCGGCCAGCGCGTCAATGCCGGCGACACCCTGTGTATCATCGAGGCCATGAAGATGCTCAACCAGATTGAGGCCGACAAGGCCGGCGTCGTGACCACGATCCTGGTGGAAAATGGCCAGCCGGTGGAATTCGGCCAGCCGCTGTTCGTAATCGAATGAAGGAACGTTCGCCACGGAAAATACGGAAAACTCAATGCGGGTTTTGGTCTCCAGTAGGGTGCATCGAGGCGCAGCCGGACGCACCGGCCCCGACCAGCCCACCAAGAGTTTCTGGCCACGGAACCACACGGAAGGACACGGAATTCAAAAAACCAGCCACGCGCTATCTTCCGTGTGGTGCCGTGACCGATGTCTTCAAGTCCGGGCGCCACGGTGCGTCACTCGCGCAGGCGCATTCAATAGACGCTTCACAACAGAAGGGTTTGTCCGTGCTTTCCATGGCTAGGCCTTTACTCATTTATTAAGTATCTCGTGGCCATCAAAAGATGAATTTAGACAAGATCGTCATTGCCAACCGGGGTGAAATCGCCCTGCGTATCCTGCGTGCCTGCCGTGAACTCGGCATTCGTACCGTGGCGGTACATTCCAGCGCCGACCGCGATCTGAAGCACGTGCGACTCGCCGACGAGTCGGTGTGCATCGGCCCGCCGCCGTCGGCGCAGAGCTATCTGAACATCCCCGCCATCATCAGCGCGGCGGAGGTGACCGACGCGGTCGCCATCCACCCCGGGTACGGCTTCCTGGCGGAGAACGCCGACTTCGCCGAACAGGTCGAGCGTAGCGGCTTCATCTTCATCGGACCGCGACCCGACACCATCCGCCTGATGGGCGACAAGGTCTCCGCCATCCGCGCCATGCAGGAGGCCGGTGTGCCCTGCGTGCCAGGCTCCGACGGGCCGCTCGATGACGACCCCGAGCGTAATCTCGAACTCGGCCGCCAGATCGGCTATCCGATCATCATCAAGGCCGCCGGTGGCGGTGGCGGACGCGGCATGCGCGTGGTGCACGCCGAGGATGCGCTGCTCAACGCCATCCAGCTCACTCAGTCCGAGGCACAGGCGGCATTTGGTAACGCCATGGTTTACATGGAGAAATTCCTGGAGCACCCGCGCCACGTGGAGTTTCAGGTACTGGCCGATGGTGAGGGCAGCGCCATTCATCTGGGTGAGCGCGACTGCTCCATGCAGCGTCGCCATCAAAAGGTGGTCGAGGAGGCGCCGGCACCGGGCATCACGTCGGAACTGCGTGCCGAGATGGGCGAGCGCTGCGCCGAGGCCTGCCGCAAGATCGGCTACCGCGGCGCTGGTACCTTCGAATTCCTGTATCAGGACGGCAAATTCTATTTCATCGAGATGAATACCCGCGTGCAGGTCGAGCACCCGGTCACGGAGATGATCACCAGCGTGGACATCGTCAAGGAGCAGTTGTGTATCGCCGCCGGCCTTGGCCTGTCGTACCGGCAGAGTGACATCGGGATCACCGGCCACGCCATCGAATGCCGTATCAACGCCGAAGATCCGCACAACTTCACGCCCTCGCCGGGCACGATTACGCGGTTCCACGCCCCCGGCGGTCCCGGCATCCGTTGGGACTCGCACATCTACAACGGCTACCGCGTGCCGCCCAACTACGATTCATTGATCGGCAAGCTGATCGCCTACGGTTCCGACCGTGCCACTGCGCTGGCCCGCATGCGCGGCGCGCTCGCCGAGATCGTCGTCGACGGCATCAAGACCAACATCCCGCTGCACCAGGAAATCTGCACCGATACCGCCTTCCTGCAGGGCGGTACGGACATCCATTACCTGGAGAAGAAGCTGGGGATGAAGTAGGGGG
>JAIOJV010000100.1 GCA_019911805.1 Gammaproteobacteria bacterium | reverse complement strand
GGGTGCACACGGCGGAGGCGGCGCCGACGCCGGAGCCGCCCAAACCGGTGTCTGCGGCGGAACTCATCAACCGCAGCCTGGAACTGGCCAACCTCGATGCGCAGCTGCGCCAGGCGCAGCAGGCCTACGCCCAGCGGCCACGCCAGAAATTCATATCGGCGCGTACCCGCGAATTCAAGTATGCCACCTACATGAGTGACTGGGTCGCGAAGGTCGAGCGCGTCGGCAACCTGAATTACCCCGACGAGGCGCGCCGCCAGGGCATCTCCGGCAGCCTGATGCTGCAGGTGTCTCTCAACGTGGACGGCGGGGTGCGCAGCATCCGTATCCTGCACTCCTCCGGACACAAGGTGCTGGACGACGCGGCCGTGCGCATTGTGGAACTGGCCGCGCCCTTCGCTCCCTTGCCACCGGAGATCCGCAAGGAAACCGACATCCTCGATATCACCCGCACCTGGGAGTTCCTCAACCACCAGGGCCTGTCCACCCGGCGCTGAACCCGCCTCCGTCACGCGGCCGACCTTGCGGCCTGCCCCGCGCCTGCCCGATACTAGCGTGCATGGACGCACCCCAGTACCTCACCAACCACTTCCTGATCGCCATGCCGGCGCTGGCAGACCCGAACTTTTTCCACACCGTCACTTTCATCTGCGAGCACGATGCCGACGGCGCCATGGGTCTGATCATCAACCGTCCGCTGGACATGCAACTCGGCGAAATCCTGGCGCACATGGAAGTCGAAGAGATCGATCCCGACACGGCCCGGCACCCTGTGTTTCAGGGGGGGCCGGTCCAGACGGAACGCGGTTTCGTCCTCCACGAGCCGCTGGGCGACTGGGAGGCGACGTTGCAAATCGACGCCACCATCGGCGTGACCGCGTCCCAGGATATCCTGGCCGCCATGGCCGCCGGCCGCGGACCCAGGCGCGCCCTGGTCGCGCTCGGCTATGCCGGCTGGGGCGCCGGGCAGTTGGAGCGGGAAATGGCCGAAAACGCCTGGCTGAGCGGGCCGGCCTCGACCGAGGTCCTGTTCGACACCCCGGTGTCGCGACGTTGGGAGGCCGCCGCCGCCCTGCTGGGCGTGGATCTCAACCTGCTGTCCGGCGACAAGGGGCATGCCTGAGACCGGGCGTGCCGCCGCTGCCGTGACCGCCGCCGCTGCGCCGCAGACGTTGCTGGGGTTCGATTTCGGACAACGCCGCATCGGCGTCGCCGTCGGGCAGCGCATCACCGGCACAGCCACCGCCCTGACGACGCTGACCGCCCGTGACGGTCAGCCGGATTGGACGCAGATCGCGCACCTGCTCGAGACCTGGCGCCCGGACGCCCTGGTGGTGGGCCTGCCGCTACACCTGGACGACACCGCCAGCGAGGTCACACACGCCGCGCAGCGCTTCGCCCGCCGCCTGGAGGGCCGCTTCCATCTGCCGGTGTTCCTGCACGACGAGCGGCTCAGTTCGCACACGGCGGAGCAGTGGTTGCGGGAACATGCTGGTAGACTGCCTGGATCCGGCGCCACCGACCAGGTCGCGGCGCAGGTGATTCTGCAAGATTGGCTGGACAGTCAAGGAGACTGAGGCATGGCGAACACCAACGAGGTCGAGGCGCTGCTGGACATTACCGCCGCCCAGCTGCGCGAGCTGATCAAGTCACGCGGACTCGAGGATCCGGCCATGGTCGGCATCCACACTGGTGGCGTCTGGGTCGCAGAGCGCCTGCACCAGCGCCTCGGCCTGCAGGTGCCGCTCGGCAGCCTGGACATCTCCTTCTACCGCGACGACTTCACCCGCATCGGTATGAATCCCCAGGTTCGGCCGTCGGACCTGCCCTTCGACCTCGACGACCGCAACATCATCCTGGTCGATGACGTGCTCCATACCGGTCGCACCATCCGCGCCGCACTCAACGAACTGTTCGACTATGGCCGGCCGGCGACCATCGTGCTCGCCGTACTGGTCGAACGCAGCGGCCGGGAGCTGCCCATCGAGGCCAACGTCGTCGGCCGCCACATGGAGCTCGGGCCCCGAGAGCATGTCAAACTCACCGGGCCAGGGCCGCTCATTCTGGAGCTGCAGAAACCCGCATGAAGTCCGGTAGCCTGCAAGTAGACGCCCACGGCCGGCTGCGCCACTTTCTGAGCATCGAGGGTCTCGGCCACCAGCTGGTGACGGATATCCTGGACACCGCCGAATCCTTTTCCGGCGTGACCGAACAGACCGTCAAGAAGGTCCCGCTGCTGCGCGGCAAGACCATCGTCAACCTGTTCTTCGAGGCCAGCACCCGTACCCGTACCACCTTCGAGCTGGCAGCCAAGCGCCTGTCGGCCGACGTACTCAACATCAACATCGATGCCTCCAGCGCGATCAAGGGCGAGACCCTGCTCGATACCCTGCGCAACCTGGAGGCCATGCACATCGATATGTTCGTGGTCCGCCATGGCGAGTCGGGTGCGGCACACTTCATCGCCCGGCATGTGGCCCCGCACATCAGCGTCATCAACGCCGGCGATGGTCGTCATGCCCACCCGACACAAGCCATGCTGGACATGTTCACCATCCGCCGTGTGAAAGGGCCGGAGTTCGGCCGACTGCGTGTCGCCATCGTCGGTGACATCCTGCATTCACGCGTGGCGCGCTCGCAGATCCATGCGCTCAACATCCTCAATACGGGCGAAGTACGCGTAGTGGCACCGCGCACCCTGACCCCGGCGGATGCCACGACGCTGGGCGTGCATGTCTTCCACAATCTCGAAGAAGGCATCAAGGATGTGGACGTCATCATGATGCTGCGCCTGCAGCGCGAACGCATGCAGGGCGCCTTGTTACCCAGTGAACACGAATATTTCCGGCTGTTCGGGCTGACCCAGAAGCGTTTGGATCTGGCCCAGCCGGATGTCACGGTGATGCACCCCGGCCCGATCAACCGCGGTGTGGAAATGGATTCACAGGTTGCCGACGGACCGCATTCGGTGATCCTCGAACAGGTCACCCATGGTATCGCCGTGCGCATGGCAATCATGTCCATGGCCATGCGGCAGAAGGTCTCTACCGCGGAAGCCGGCGCATGATTGCGCTGCGCAAACGCGTGGCCTTCGTGATCCGCGGTGGCCGCGTCATCGACCCATCCAACGGTGTGGACCGGACAGCCGACCTGTTCGTGCAGCGCGGCAAGATCGTCGGCATCGACACGGCACCGCCGAACTTCAGCGCCGACGCCGAGATCGATGCACGCGGGCGGATCGTCTGCCCGGGTCTGGTGGAACTCAGCGCGCACCTGCGCGAACCTGGCCAGGAACACAAGGCAACCATCGAATCCGAAACGCGCGCGGCCGCCGCCGGTGGTATCACGACCCTGTGCTGTCCACCGGACACCGACCCCGTCATCGACACGCCCGCCGTCGTGGAATTGATCCGCCAGCGCACCGATCAGGCCGGCTACTCGCGCGTGGTCACCCTGGGTGCCCTCACCCAGGGTCTCGGTGGCGAGCGGCTGAGTGAGGCGGCGGCGCTGCAGCAGGCCGGCTGTTGCGGACTCAGCAACGCACGGCGGCCGATGGCCAATTCGCAGGTCCAGCGGCGCGCCTTCGAATACGCGGCGAGCTTCGGCGCCACCGTATTCATCCATGCCGAGGACCATTGGCTGGTCAACGACGGCTGCGCACACGAGGGCGCCATCACCACGCGCATGGGCCTGCCGGCCATCCCCGCGGCGGCCGAGACCGCCGCCGTCGCCCGCGACCTGGCGCTGGTCGAACACACGGGGGTGCGCACGCATTTCTGTCGGCTGTCCACGGCCCGCGCCGTCCAGATGGTCGCGCGAGCCCAGCACGACGGCCTGCCGGTGACGGCGGATGTCGCCATCCCGTATCTGTTTCTCACCGACATGGACCTCGTCGGCTTCAACGCCCAGTGCCACGTGCAGCCGCCACTGCGTACCATCCGCGACCGCGATGCGCTGCGCGCCGGCTTGGCGCGGGGTACGCTCAGCGCGCTCTGCGCCGACCACCAGCCGCACGAGGCCGATGCCAAGCTCGCACCCTTCCCGTCGACCGAGCCCGGCATCTCCGGCCTCGATACGCTGTTGTCCCTGGCGCTGCGCCTGATCGACGAGAACCTGCTGACGCTGACCGACGTCATCGAACGCCTGACCATCGGCCCGGCGCGCATCCTCGGACTGGAGGCGCAGGGTGTCGGCAGTCTGTCCGTCGGCAAGCGTGCCGATATCGTGGTGATCGATCCGGAGCGCCCCTGGCGGGTGGCAGCCGAGACGCTCCGCAGCGCGGGCCAGAACACCCCGTTCCTGGGTTGGGAATTGAAAGGGCAGGTCACACACACCCTGGTGGGTGGGAAACTGGTGTTCCAGCGCGACGCCTGAGCGTCATGGACTGACGCGGCCTACACCGGCAGATCGCGGTCCCAGTACGGCACGCCCGCGAAGCGTTCGGCCAGAAACTTCACGAAGGCACGCACCCGCTGTGACAGGTGGCGGGTCTGTGGGTACAGCGCGTAGGCCGAGATCTCCGCATGCGTGTAGCCCGGCAGCAGTGGCACCAGTTCGCCGCTGCGCAAGGGTTCGTGGACGATGAAGGTCGGCGCCAACAGCACACCCTGTCCGGCGACCGCCGCCCGGCACAGGAAATCCCCATTGTTCGAACGCAGCCGTTCCTGCGCGCGCACCCGGTGCGGCTGATCGTCGGTGCCATGCAATATCCATTGCCTGGGACCCGGCGAGTTGGTGTAGACCAGTTCCTGATGGCTGGCGAGATCGGCGGGCGTCGCCGGGATCCCGTATTCGCGCAGATACGCGGGACTCGCGCACAGCACCAGTCGACTGCTCCACAGCCGGCGCGCGACCAGACTGGAATCCTCCAGCCGCGCGATGCGGATCGCGACATCGATATCCTCGGCCAGCAGGTCCACCTGGCGATCGTTGAAATCCAGATCGAACCGGACCCGCGGGTGATATTGCATGAACTCGGTGATGGCCGGCCCCAGGTGCAGCAGTCCGAACGACAACGGTGCCGCCACCCGCAGCCGCCCCTGCAAGGTGTCGTGCGCCTGCGACACCGCCGCCTCCGCCTCCGCCACGTCCGCGAGGATGCGCTGGGCGCGATCGAAATAACTGCGACCGGTGTCGGTGAGGCTGAGCCGGCGGGTCGTGCGCCGCAGGAGCTGTGCGCCCAAGCGACCCTCCAGCTCGCTGAGGCGGCGGCTGACGGCCGACTTGGCGATACCCAGCTGCCCGGCGGCCGCTGTCAGGCTACCGGCCTCCACCACACGCACGAAGGTCTGCAACTCCTCGAATCGGGCCATATTGTTCTCATTTGCAGAACAGTAAGTTCAGACAATAGCTCTTTATCCCAGGACTGGCAACGTGCAGACTATTCCCCACTGAAACGTCGGGGTAGCGGGAAATTGGCATGTGCACCCCCGGCAACCCGACCGTTCTGCGCGGCGACACCATCCGCCAAGCGCCGCGGCGGATCGGCGAACGGCTGCCCGCAACCGCCGCCGGAGTCGCGCGCGACACAGCCGATATCCAACGCAAGGACCGGACACTCATGCTCAGAAACACCTCGACCGAGTATGGTCTGATCACCATTGCACTGCACTGGTTGGTGGCGGTCGCCACGATCGGTCTGTTCATCCTCGGACTGTGGATGACCGAACTGGACTATTACGATGCCTGGTATAACCGGGGCCCGGAGCTGCACAAGGGCATCGGCATCCTGCTGCTCATCGCCGTGGTGTTGCGGCTGGCGTGGCGGTGGCTGGATCCCATACCCGGGCCGGAACCCACCCATGCGCCGTGGGAACGGCGGCTGGGCCGCATCACGCACGCAGCGCTGTACCTGTTGTTGATCACCATGATGATTGCCGGCTATCTGATCTCCACCGCCGACGGCCGTCCTATCGACGTCTTCGGCCTGTTCAGCGCACCGGCGCTGATCAGCGGCCTGGACAATCAGGAGGACATTGCCGGCGAGATCCACGAACTGCTTGCCTACGCACTCATCGGACTGGCCGCACTGCACGCGCTGGCCGCCCTGAAACACCATTTCATCGACCGCGACCGCACGCTCGGACGCATGCTCGGCCGCTGAACCACTGACCTGGAACCAAGCGTTTCCGTAGCTATTTTTCCAAGACACCGGCGTACGTAAACGCCATTCGTGACTGAGCTGATTTTCGGGTCCATTTTTTTACATATGTCTTTAAGGAGCACACCATGCACAAACGATCCCTGCCCGCTCTCGCACTCGCCGCCGCCCTGTCACTGCCGGCATTCGCGCCGGCCGCCGAGTACGTGTTCGACACCGAAGGGGCGCACATCTTCATCCAGTTCCGTATCCAGCACCTCGGCTACAGCTGGCTGTACGGCCGCTTCAACGACTTTGATGGCAAATTCACGTATGACGAGGAGAACCCGGCGGCCAACAAGGTGGAGGTCGTCATCAACACCGCGAGTATCGACTCCAATCACGCCGAACGCGACAAGCATCTGCGTGGCAAGGATTTCCTGGATGTGAGGAAATTCCCGCAGGCACGCTTCGTCAGCACCGGCTTCGAGACCAAGGGCGACGGCCAGGCGCTGCTGAGCGGCGATTTCACCTTGCACGGCGTGACCCGCCCGATCGTGATCGACGTCGAACGCATCGGCCAGGGTGACGATCCGTGGGGCGGCTATCGCGCCGGTTTCTTCGGCACGACCACGCTCAAGCTCGCCGATTTCGGCATCACCCGCGATCTCGGTCCGGCCTCGCAGGAAGTGGAATTGATGCTGTCCGTGGAAGGCATTCGCCAATAGGTGGGGAGGTTTTATGGAAGCGCGTGGCATCACCCGGCTGATAGACGCCCATGAGGTCACCGAGGGCGCGGGTGTCACGGTGCATCGCACCCTGGGCACGCCCGCACTGCGCAACCTGGACCCGTTCCTGCTGCTGGACCACTTCTCCAGCGACGACCCGGACGACTATATCGCCGGCTTCCCGGATCACCCGCACCGGGGCTTCATCACCCTGACCTACATGCTCGACGGCCATATGCTGCACCGTGACAGCATGGGCAGCGAGGGTGATCTGCGCACCGGTGGCGCGCAGTGGATGAAGGCGGCCAGTGGGGTGATCCACTCCGAGATGCCGCGTCAGGTCGAGGGGCTGATGCGTGGCTTCCAGCTCTGGATCAATCTGCCGGCGGCCCGCAAGATGGACGCGCCCGCTTATCAGGACATCGCGCCCGAGGCGATCCCGGTGCACGACGCGCCGGGGGTGCGGGTGCATGTGCTGGCCGGCACGCATGCCGGCGTGCGCGGGCCGATCGACGATCCGGTCACCCACCTGCAGTACCTCGATGTGGAACTGGCGCCGGGCACGCCGTTCCTCCACAAGGGCACGACGGATGCCGACCACAACGCATTCGTCTATGTCTTCGAGGGCGATACGGCGATCGCGGGGCAGGCGGTCCCGCGACATCACCTCGCGGTGCTCGGCCCAGGCGAGCGCCTGGAGGTGACGGCCGGCGGCGATGGCGCACGGCTCATCCTGGTCAGCGGCCGCCCCATCGGCGAACCCATCGTCCAGTATGGCCCCTTCGTCATGAACACCCGCGAGGAGATCGAACAGGCCCTGGCGGATTATCGTGATGGGCGGCTGGTGAGGGGAGAGTGAGGCGTTAGGCGTTAGGCGTTAGGCGTTAGGCGTTAGGCGTTAGGCGTGAGGCGTGAGGCGTGAGGCGTAAAAGACAAACCCTCTTTTAGCCACGGAAGCACACGGAAATACACGGAAATACACGGAAAAGGATTATTGAAAAATCCCAGCAAGCAAGCTGCGCGGTTGCTACCTGGGCTTTTACATTCCTAATTTTCCGTGTTCTTCCGTGTATTTCCGTGTGCTTCCGTGGCCAAGAAGGTTTTACTCCTCACGCCTAACGCCTAACGCCTAACGCCTAACGCCTGTCGCCGTCTCCACCGCAATCTGCTACCTTGTGCCCCGCACCGCGACACCCGGATATTTGACCCGCATGACCAGCCCAGCTGCCTCCCTCCCGCACCGCGGCACCATCTTCGTTGAGGACGCCAAGATCCTCTCCCACCAGGCCTGTGCCGGCGACCAGCACGTCCTGCGCGTGCTGGCGCCACGGTGTGCCGCCAAGGCCCGGCCCGGCAGCTTTGTACATATTACCTGCGCACCGGAACTCCCCATGCGCCGTCCGTTATCGATCATGCGCGTCGATCCTGGGGCCGGCTGGGTGGAATTCCTGTACAAGGTCGTCGGCCGGGGCACACGCCTGCTGGCACAGCGCCAGACCGGCGAGCTCATCAGCGTGATGGGGCCGATCGGAAAACCGTTCCAGCCGCGCCATGACCGGCCGCGTGCACTGCTGCTGGGTGGCGGCGTGGGTATACCGCCGATGATATTCCTCGCCGAGCACCTCAAGACGGACCGGAGCCGCCAACCACTGGTATTGATGGGCTCGGAGGTACCGTTCCCGTTCCAGGCACAACCCTCTCGCATCCTCGTACCCGGCGCACCCGAAGGGGTCATCGCCGCCATGCCACTGCTCGAGGATTGGGGTGTCCCCTCCCGCCTGGCCAGCCTGCAGGGCTACCCTGGTTGCTTCGAAGGCTATATCACCGATCTCGCCCGTGCCTGGCTCAGCGGCCTGAGTGCGGCGCAACGCGAGGAAGTGGAAATCTTCGCCTGCGGCCCGCACCCCATGCTCGCTGCCACCGCGCAACTTGCGCGCGAATTCGCCCTGCCCTGTCAGATGTCACTGGAGGAATTCATGGCCTGTGCCGTCGGTGGCTGTGCCGGCTGCACGGTGCTCGTGGAGACGGAAAAAGGTCCGGCGATGCAGCGCGTGTGCGTGGATGGGCCGGTATTCGATGCGCGGCAGGTGTTCCCGGGCTGATGTTGTGCGTGGGGGTGAGGCGTGAGGGAAAACCCTTTATGGCCACGGAAACACACGGAACAACACGGAAAAATGCTTATGGCCTTCGCAGGAGCACCACTCCTGGTGCGATTGGTTTGGGCCGCCGCCCCCATGATCGCGGCAGGAATGCCGCTCCTACAGGTGCCGAGCAGGTTTTCGTAGGAGCGCCATTCCTGGCGCGATGGCTTGGGTGCTCGTCGTGCGCATGAATCGCGGCAGGACTGCCGCCCCTACAGCGCCCCGATACATCCAGGCATTGCTCCCCTCGCATGGGAATCAGGATATTCCTGATTTTCCAGTAATCGATTTTTCCGTGTTGTTCCGTGTGTTTCCGTGGCCATAAAGGGTTTTCAGAATTAGTTAGGGGCCCAGGCCGCGCGTCAGTGGGGATCCTGCAGGGATATGCCGGCCATCGTATCGGCGAGTTTTCTGGGGTCCTCCTCATCCAGCTTGATCATAAGCCGCACCTCGTTGGCCGAATCGGCGTGCCGGATCGCGTCCTCGTAGCGGATCTCGCCCGCTTTGTAGAGTTCGAACAGGGCCAGATCGAAGGTCTTCATACCCTGCTGCACGGAACGCTGCATCAGCTCCTTCAGTCTGTGTATCTCGCCGTTACGGATGTG
Organism: Gammaproteobacteria bacterium; assembly: GCA_019911805.1. Classification (NCBI taxonomy): domain Bacteria; kingdom Pseudomonadati; phylum Pseudomonadota; class Gammaproteobacteria; species Gammaproteobacteria bacterium. Next base: position 30,139 of record JAIOJV010000100.1, on the reverse strand, counting down.
CTCGGCGACCAGGGGCGTGTTGATGAGTACCTCCACGGCGGCACGGCGACCCTCGCCACCGGCACGGACGATCAGTTGCTGCGCCACAATGGCCTTGAGATTCAACGACAGGTCCATCAACAACTGCTCCCGCCGGTCTTCCGGGAAGAAATTGATGATCCGGTCGAGTGCCTGATTGGCATTATTGGCATGCAGCGTCGTCAGGCACAGGTGACCGGTCTCGGCGAAGGCGATGGCGTAATCCATGGTCTCGCGGGTGCGGACCTCACCGATCAGGATCACATCGGGGGCCTGGCGCAGCGTGTTCTTGAGGCCGACCTCGTAGGACTCCGTATCCAGCCCGACTTCACGCTGGGTCACGATACAGCCAGCGTGCTGGTGGATGAATTCAATCGGGTCCTCCAAGGTAACGATATGGCCAGCGCTGTTCTGGTTGCGGTATCCAATCACCGCCGCCAGTGAGGTGGACTTGCCGGTTCCGGTGGCACCGACGAAGAGCACCAGCCCCCGCTGGGCCATCGCCAGGCTTTTGATGATGGGTGGCAGATTCAGAGACTCCAGCGTCGGGATCTGCCGCTCGATGCGACGCAGCACCATGCCCACGTCATTACGCTGATAGAAGGCACTGACACGGAAGCGCCCCAGCCCCGGTTCGCTGATGGCGAAATTGCATTCATGGGTACGGGCGAACTCGTCGCGCTGGCTGGCCGACATCACTGAATGGACGAGATCCCGCGACTGTACCGACGACAGCGTCTCTTCCGACACGCGCGTGATACTGCCATCGAGCTTGATGGTCGGGGGCAGGCCCGCCGTGATGAAGAGATCGGAGGCCTTCTGGCTTACCATCAGCTTCAGCAGGGAAGTCATGTCCATGGCATCACCCCGTCACCCACGCCCCGTGCGGTTAACGGAAGATATCCTTGTTGGCCGCCTTACTGCGCGCATCCGCCTTGGAGACGATGCCTTTCTGCACGATCTCCTGCAGATTCTGATCCAGGGTCTGCATCCCGTACTGCTGACCGGTCTGGATGGCGGAATACATCTGCGCAACCTTGTCTTCGCGGATCAGGTTACGGATGGCCGGCGTCCCGATCATGATCTCATGTGCCGCCACCCGTCCACCGCCGGTCCTCTTCAGCAGCGTCTGGGAAATGACGGCACGCAACGACTCGGACAGCATCGAACGCACCATGGATTTCTCCGCCGCGGGGAAGACGTCGATGATACGGTCGATGGTCTTGGCGGCCGAGCTGGTATGCAGGGTACCAAATACCAGGTGGCCGGTTTCGGCCGCGGTCAGGGCCAGGCGGATGGTTTCCAGATCGCGCATCTCACCCACCAGGACGATATCCGGATCTTCACGCAGCGCAGAACGCAGTGCCTCGGAGAACCCCAGGGTGTCGCGGTGTACCTCACGCTGGTTGATGAGGCACTTCTTGGACTCATGGACGAACTCGATCGGGTCCTCGATGGTCAGAATGTGCTCGAAACGTGTCTCGTTGACGTGATCCATCATCGCCGCGAGCGTCGTCGACTTGCCCGAGCCCGTCGGGCCGGTCACCAGCACGATGCCACGCGGCTGGTCGGCGATGTCCTTGAACACCGCCGGACACTTGAGATCCTCCAGGCTGAGAATCTTGGACGGAATGGTGCGGAACACCCCGCCGGCACCGCGATTATGGTTGAAGGCGTTGACGCGGAAACGTGCCAGATTGGGGATCTCGAAGGAGAAATCGGTTTCCAGGAATTCCTCGTAGTCCTTGCGCTGCTTGTCGTTCATGATGTCGTAGATGAGCGCATGCACCGCCTTGTGGTCCAGCGCCGGGACGTTGATACGACGGATGTCGCCGTCGACCCGGATCATGGGCGGCAACCCGGCCGAGAGATGTAGGTCGGAGGCGTTGTTCTTCACGCCGAAGGCGAGCAATTCTGCGATATCCATTCGTGACCCCTGGACTGAAGTTGTTCTTGACCTGGATTTCCGGACTGGCCAACCTGAGGGCCGACCGTCGGACTCATTAGATAGCGTCAGCGGCCCCGAACCCTTGACCCCCCGAGGTTGAACGGAAGCCGTGCTGTGGATTGCGGCGCACCCAGTGTGAACCCGGCTACAACCCGACGAAAAGTATAGTGATACCAACAGACGACATCCCGGTGCGGCTGCAGGCGGTGCGGAGGCGGATTATGGCAGCTGCGGACACCGCTGGACGGACACCAGAGGAAATCCAGCTGCTGGCGGTCAGCAAGGGCGCCTCCGCAGAGGCATTGGAGGCAGCCCTGGATGCGGGCCAGCGTTGTTTCGGGGAATCCTACCTGAGCGAGGCCCTGGACAAGATCACGGTGTTGGAGGGTCGCGGCTGCGTCTGGCATTTCATCGGTCCGGTACAGTCCAACAAGACGCGGAAGATCGCCGAGCACTTCGACTGGGTACACAGCATAGACCGTCTGAAGATCGCCGTACGTCTGAGTGCCCAGCGCCCGGACCGGCTCCCGCCACTGAATATCTGCCTGGAGGTGAACATCAGCGGCGCGGCCAGCAAGGCCGGGCTGCGTCCCGAGGACGTCCCGGAAACGGCCATGGTGGTCGCCCGGCTGCCACGGCTGCGGCTGCGCGGGCTGATGGCCATACCAACGCCCAGCCGTGACCCCGTCCGGCAGCATGCCGCCTTCGCCGCCCTGCGCCGCAGCTTCGCATCCCTGAACGCCCGGGGGCTCGGCCTGGACACCCTGTCGATGGGCATGTCGGATGACCTGGAGGCCGCCATCGCCGAGGGTGCAACCATCGTACGGGTCGGCACCGCCATCTTTGGCACGCGGGACTGAACGGTTATAACCCTGGAAAGCGCGGAAGACCGGGATAAGGCGCCCGGGCATGGTGGGGAATGACACGGGTCGTGCGACCTTCTCCACTTTGCACCGCACCCGGTTTGCGGCGAGAATAGGCCCATGACCTTCCCCTTCCTGAGCTTCATCGGTGGCGGCAACATGGCGCGCAGCCTGGTTGGCGGCCTGATCGCCGATCATTGGCCGGTAGACCGCATCCACGTCACGGACCCCAGTGCCGACGCACTGACCCGCCTGGCAGCGTTGGGCGTCGGTACCGGCAGCGACAACACGGCTGCCGTTGCTGCCGCCGATGTGGTAGTGCTGGCGGTGAAACCACAGACCATGGCAGCCGTCGCGCGCGCACTCGCCGGGCCGGTTCAGGCACGCCGCCCCCTGGTCATCTCCATCGCGGCGGGCATCCGCACCGCTGCGCTCGGGCGGTGGCTGGGGGGCGACGTGGCGCTGGTGCGCTGCATGCCCAACACCCCGGCCCTGGTCCAGGGCGGTGCCACGGCCCTGTTCGCCAACATCCAGGTGACCGCAGCACAGCGCGATGTGGCAGAGACCGTTCTGCGCACCGTCGGCCTCACCCTCTGGCTCGACGATGAGGAGCAGATGGATGCCGTCACCGCCTTGTCGGGCAGCGGCCCCGCCTATTTCTTCCTGGTGATCGAGGCCTTGCAGGCAGCGGGTGAGCGTTTGGGGTTGCCCGCGGACAGCGCGCGGCTGCTGACCCTGCAGACCGCCTTCGGCGCGGCCAAGATGGCACTGGGAAGTGACGCGGATGCCGCCACCTTGCGCCGTCATGTCACCTCACCCGGCGGCACCACCGAACGCGCCCTCCAGACCCTGGAGACCGGGGGCATCCGGGACCTGCTCGGCCAGGCCGTCAAGGCGGCCCGTGACCGCTCCCGCGAACTCGCCGACGAGCTGGGCGGCTGACATGGGTCCAGGCTACTTCACCAGTCCGGTTGAGTTTCTCATCAACACGCTGTTCTCCCTCTATGTCCTGGCGCTGATGCTGCGCTTTCTGCTGGCCTGGGTACGGGCGGATTTCTACAACCCGGTGAGCCAGTTCCTGGTAAAGATCACCCATCCTGTCCTGCTGCCCGTGCGCCGCGTCATCCCGTCGATCGGTGGGATCGACATGGCCTCGATTGTGGTGATGCTGCTGGTGCAGATGATCGGCATCGCCCTGATTCTGCTGTTGCGGGGTGGTGGCATCCCGCCCCAGACGCTGATCTTCGTCAGCCTCGCCGAACTCACCGATCTCGCCTTCAAGGTGTTCATCTACGGTATCGTCATTCAGGCCGTCCTCAGCTGGATCAACCCCGGCACCTACAATCCGGTAGTCAACCTGCTGCATGCCTTGACGGAGCCGGTACTGGGCCCGGTGCGCCGCATCCTGCCGCCGATCTCCGGACTCGACCTGTCGCCCGTGGTGGCCATTGTGGCCCTGGAAGTGCTGCGGCGCCTGATCGTGCCGTTGTTCTTCGCACTCGCCTGACGGCCGTGTCCGGCGCTGCCTCCCCGGACTGGTATCGCTGGGACGGGGATGATCTGATCCTGGCCGTGCACATCCAACCCGACGCCCGTCACAACGAGGTTGCCGGCCTGCACGGGGATCGCCTCAAGATACGCATCACGGCACCCCCTGTGGACGGCAAGGCCAACACCCATCTGCGCCATTACCTGGCCGACTGTTTCGGCGTGGCTGCCACGGCCATCGAACTACTGGCCGGAACCGGCGGGCGCCACAAGCGCGTCCGCGTCCGATCACCCCGGAGACTGCTGCCCGGCATGCCCGACCGCCCCGCAACGTGACCCCGATCACAGCTTTCCAGCTCCCCCAGAGCCACTCGTAACTCACTGTTATATCGACTCAAGGAATGTCCGCCCCGGCCGTTAGTCCGGAGAGCACGCAGGCGGCCCGGGCTGCCCTACCCCGGCAAGTGAGGATCGACGTACATGGCTCAGGACCCGTTCAGCCAACGCATGCGGGCGTTCGACACCTGGAAGACGAACGCCCTGAATACGCTACAAGAATTCCAAGAATGGCTCGACGCTCACGAACTCGACGAGGGTGAAAACGACCTGCGCATCTATGCGACGCTCGAGGCCCTGCGCCACGACCGGCTGACCATCGCCTTCGTCGCAGAATTCTCGCGCGGCAAGACCGAACTCATCAACGCCATCTTCTTTGCCAACTACGGCCGCCGACTGCTGCCGTCCGAGGCGGGCCGCACCACCATGTGCCCGAGCGAACTCTTCTTCGACCGCGAGACGCAGCAGTCCTATCTGCGTCTGCTGCCCATTGAGACGCGGCGCGAGGAGAGATCCATCAGCGATTACAAGACCGACCCCCTGCACTGGGTGTCCATGCCACTCGATACCGACTCGCCGGAGCAGATGGCCGAGACACTGCACCAGGTCGTCAAGACCAAGCTCGTGCCCGTTAAGGTTGCGCGTGCGTTGGGTCTGTACGACGAGGCCACCGACCCGCAGTTCAAGAAGACCGGTGAGACTCCCGAACAGGTCGAGATCCCGATGTGGCGCCACGCACTGATCAGCCTGCCGCACCCGTTACTTCAGCAGGGACTCGTGATTCTGGACACACCCGGATTGAATGCACTGGGCAACGAGCCGGAACTGACGGTCACCATGCTGCCGGCGGCCCAGGCCGTACTGTTCGTGCTGGCGGCGGATACGGGTGTGACCCGCTCAGACCTGGACATGTGGGAACACCATGTTCACGGTGGCGGCCAGCACAATAAGAATCTGGTCGTCGCGCTGAACAAGATCGATACCCTGTGGGACGACCTCAAGGACCATAGCGCCGTGCATGCCAGCATTGAAGGCCAGCGCCGCAAGGTCGCGGAGCTCCTGAGCGTGGACGGCGAGCGCGTATTCCCGGTATCGGCACAGAAGGGTCTGGTCGGCAAGGTCCGCGACGACCAGGCGTTACTGGAACGCAGTCGCCTGCCAGACCTGGAGAACTTCCTCGCCGAAGAAGTTCTCCCCAAGAAGCTCGAGGTGGTGCGCGACTACATCCTCAGGGAGATCGGGGAGCTCCAGAACGACACCTATAATCGACTGGACAACCAGGTCCAGCAGATCGGCAAAGAACTGGAAAATCTACGCGCGCTGCGTGGCAAGAACGTCGACGTCATCCAGCATCTGATGAAGAAATCGCGTGAAGAACAGGCCACCTACCTGCGCAACGTCGAAGGCTTCCAATCCAGCCGGCGCGTATTACAGAGCCAGGCGAAACTCATGCTCGACGGCCTCAGCCTGGATGCCTTCGACAAGCTGATCAACAAGACCCGCAAGGACATGACCGGCGCGTGGACCACGCACGGCCTGAAGCGGGCGATGGAGACCTTCTTCGAGGGCGCCCGCGAGACTATGGAGCAGGTGTCGCAGCATGCCGAGCAGACCCGTACGCTGATCCGCGCGACCTATCGTAAATTCCACGAGGAGCATGGCCTGCCGGCGGTGACGCCGAAGGTCTTTTCCGTGGATCAGTACAATATGGACCTGCACCGACTGGCCCTGGAAGGCGAGGCCTTCCGCAATAGTGCGGTCACGACCATGACCGAGCAGGGTTTCCTGATCAAGAAGTTCTTCATCTCGATGGTCAGCCAGGCGCGCAGCATCTTCTTCCGCGCCAATCAGGAGGCCGATGCCTGGTTGAAGGACGTGATGAACCCGTTGGTTCAGCAGATCAAGGATCACAAGCGGGTCATGGAGAAGCGCCTCGATACCCTGCGGCGCATCAGCGAATCGCGCGACACGCTCGAGGCCAAGATCAGTGAACTGGAAAGCACCCGTCGTGACCTGCACAAGGAACTCGAGACCATCGAGCGCCTGCGCACCACCTTGAACGCCCCCCTGCCGACGGACCGCGATGACACGGACGAATCCCTGGCACCCGTCAGCCGTGTGGTCGGCAACTGAGAGGCCAGACGGCACCCACCCGTTGGAGTGACTATTCTCGCCTGACTCTTCGGTCTATAGTTCTACCATCGCCCTGACCGAGGAGAGCCATCATGCGACCTGCCAACCTGTTTCTGAGCGTATTGTATAGCGCCTGCCTGATGCTGGCGGCTACAGGCGCGAATGCGGAGAAATCTCAGGATTTCGGCGACTATGTGGTGCATTTCAATGCACTGAACACCGACCTGCTGTCGCCCAAGGTGGCGACCGAGTACAACATCAAACGCAGCGGGAATCGGGCGATGCTGAATGTGGTGGTATTGCGCAAGGTGCTGGGTGCGACCGGCCAGCCCGTCCCGGCCTCGGTCACCGGCATTGCCACGACCCTCTCCGGCCAGCAGCGCGAGTTGGCACTGCGCGAGATCCGCGAGCCCAATGCCATTTATTACATCGCGGACTTCGGGGTCGATCACGAGGAGACACTGCGTTTCCATCTGAAGGTACGACCCGAGGGTGAGAGCGACACCTTCCAGGTGGAATTCCGCCAGCAGTTCTTCAGTCGCTGAAAAGACGCAGCAGCATCATTACCCCGAACAGCATGACCAGGCCGCCGGCGATACGCCGCGGCCAGGGGCGTTGTACGAAGCGACCCAGACGCGCGGCGGCCACGCCCATCAGCAGCAGCGTGGGCAGCGTGCCGATGCCGAAGCTCAGCAGGAGCAGCGCGCCATCGAGCGCCGAACCGGAAGCCAGTGCCCAGACCAGCACACTGTACACGAGACCGCAGGGCAGCCAGCCCCAGACCAGCCCGACCCCGAAGGCATGCGCCGGGCTCGTCACCGGCAGGAAGCGCCTGCCCAGCGGCTCCAGGCGCCGCCAGAACACGCCGCCCGCACGTTCGATGTGCGCGAGCCCGCGCCACCACCCGGCGAGGTACAGGCCGAGCGCGAGCATGAATAGCCCGGCGAACAACTGCAGCACCATCTGCGCCTGATGGACCGACGTCAGTTTGAAGAGCACACCGCTCAGACCACCCACCAGCGCACCCGCCAGCGTGTAGCTGATGATGCGCCCGAGATTGTAGGCCAGATGATACGGCAACATCGAAATCGCGTTGCGCTGCGCGGCACCAGACACCCCCAGGGTCAGCGCACCAACAATGCCGCCGCACATGGCGACACAGTGCACGCCACCGAACAATCCGACGAGCAGTGCAGACAGCAGGCTGACATCGGTCAGCACGGCACCCCTCCAACGCGGTCTCGTATCCCCGTCACCGCCTGCTGGAATGGCATCAGAGCTCCCAGTCGTAATCCATGATCAGCGGTGCGTGATCGGAAAAGCGTGCCTCGGTGTAGATCTTCGCCGCCTGCACCCGGTCCGCGAGGCCGGGAGTGAGGACCTGGTAATCGATACGCCAGCCGACGTTCTTGGCCCAGGCCTGGCCGCGGTTGGACCACCACGTATACTGTTCGGGCCGCTGATCGACGACCCGGAAGCCATCGACGAAACCGGCTGTGCCGAACAGCTCGTCCATCCAGGCACGCTCCTCGGGGAGAAAGCCGGAGTTGTTCTGATTGGACCGCCAGTTCTTCAGGTCGATCTCCTTGTGCGCGATGTTCCAGTCGCCGCAGAGGATGTACTCCCGTCGCTTGCGGCGCAGCCCGCGTAAATAGGGCATCAGGCGATCCATCACCGCGAACTTGACCTGCTGCCGCAGCTCGCTGGAAGAGCCTGAGGGGAGATACAGAGAAACCACGCTGAGTGCGCCGATCTGCACCTCCAGATAGCGCCCCTCCGCATCGAATTCCGGCCAGTCCAGACCGATGATGACACGGTCGGGCTGGATGCGGCTGTAGAGGGCCACACCACTGTATCCCTTCTTTTCCGCATCGTGGTAATAGCAGTGGAAGCCGCGTGGGTGGTAAACGGGCTCGGTAAGCTGCGATTCCTGTGCCTTGGTCTCCTGGATACAGACGAAGTCCGCCCGCTGACGGGGCAGCCAGTCGAAGAATCCCTTGCGGGCGGCCGAGCGTATGCCGTTGGTATTGACGCTGATGACGCGCATCGATATTTACCTGTGCAGACCGGCGTGTATGATAGCGCACAACCCCGGCCGCGGCCGGCTCCCGACCGCTTCGAGACGGCCATGCAAGACTATCAGCACGACTTCATCCACTTCGCAATCGAGACCGGCGTACTGCGCTTCGGTGAGTTCACCCTGAAATCCGGACGCAAGAGCCCCTATTTCTTCAATGCAGGACTGTTCAATAGCGGTGCGCGACTGGCGCGTCTGGGCCGCTTCTATGCCGCCGCCATCAGTGCCTCGGACATCGCCTTCGATGTGCTCTTCGGCCCGGCATACAAGGGTATTCCCCTGGCCGCGGCCACGGCCATCGCGCTCGCCGACCACCACGGCAGAGACATGCCCTACTGCTTCAACCGCAAGGAGGCCAAGGCCCACGGCGAGGGCGGCATACTGGTCGGTGCGCCACTTGCCGGCCGCGTCCTCATCATCGACGACGTGATCACCGCCGGTACCGCCATCCGTGAGTCGCTCGACATCATCCGTGCCGCCGGCGCCACGGTCGCCGGCGTGGTGATCGCACTCGATCGCCAGGAGCGCGGCACCGGTGAGCGCTCGGCCATTCAGGAGGTGGAGCAGGACCTTGGCATCCCGGTAATCGGCATCGCCACCCTGAACCAACTGATCGAATACCTCGAAGGTCGACCGGAACACGCGGATCAGGTTGCGGCCATCCGGGGCTACCGTGTCCAGTACGGGGTCTAGAGGGGTCTGCGTGTCGCCGTGACGGGCAGTACGCGCGGGCGACAGGTGACGAAATGAAACCTTTCTTCTTCAGTACCGGTCGCGACGACACGCTGGCGGCGCCGGGAAGCCTGCTGCACAGCGTGCAGTACACGCCCTGGCTTTCACTCCAGCGCGCCACGCTCGTGCTGGCCCGTGTCCACCTGCTATCCGGTCTGTTCGCCGCATTGACCCTGCTGTGGGTGTTAATCGACGTGGCCGTCTTCCCGCGTGATGTCTGGTTCGAACTCACCGGCCTGCGGCTGCTCGCGGCCCTGGCCTACGTCCTGCTGAGGCAGTACCCGGGTCGGCTGCGTGCGACAGGTCAGGCACAGATCGCGCTGGTACTCTTCATTGCCATCCCGCTGGTGTTTTTTGCCGCCGCGACGCCGCTCATCCAAGACCTGCCCCTGGCACCTCTCGGTCAGGTGGTCGCGGCCACGTACGCCTATCTTCCCTTCATCGCCATTGCCTGTCTCGCGATATTCCCGCTCACCGCACTGGAAGGTCTGCTGTTTACGATCCCGGCGCTCGGCGCCCACCTCATCGTGGCGGTCGTCTACCCCAACCCGGGTGCCTGGGCGCAGCTCAGCGTCGCCTGGCTGATGGTGCTCATCGCACTGATCGCGACGGTCTCCGCGAGACTGCAACTACAGTACATGTCCGCCCTCATGCAGCGTACCAGCCACGACCCGCTGACCGGGGCCTACAACCGCGAAACCGGAGCGGAACTGCTGGATATTCAGTTCCATATCGCCAACCGCCAGGGCGCACCGCTGGCACTGGCCTTCCTGGACATCGACAATTTCAAGTCCATCAACGATCGTTATGGACATGAGACGGGCGACGCTGTGCTGCGCGACTTGACCGGCGTACTCGCCGACACTCTGCGTGCCGGCGATACGCTGGTTCGCTGGGGCGGAGAGGAATTCCTCATCATCCTGCCCAATACCGACTGTGACACCGCCCGGCATGTGCTCGAGCGTCTCTATGAGCGCGGGCTCGGCCTGCGTCCCGATGGGCAGCCGCTGACCGTCAGTACCGGTGTCAGTGAACTGGGCAACGACCGTGCCGATACCATCCAGGAACTGATCGAACACGCCGACCGGCGCATGTATCAGGCCAAGCGTGCCGGCAAGAATCGCTTCGTCGTCTGTGGCAACACCTCAGCCCAGAATGAGCTTCAGACCAATCACTAAGGTCAGTACTTCGAAGGCCCGCTTGATGAGTCGATTGCCTTTCACGATCGCGAGATGCGCGCCAAGATAGCCACCCAGTAACGCCCCCACCAGCAGGGCCGGCAGCCAATCCCAGCGGATCTGACTCAGATAACCGAGCATGAGTGCACCGGTACCGTTCCAGAACACCCCCACCAGCACCAGCGTGTAGGCGATGGCACGGCGGTAATCCAGGCCAAACCAGCGGACCAGCCACAGCGTGACGAACAGCCCGGTACCCGACGTCAACGAGCCGTTGAGCACGCCGATCACGAACAGCACGCCGCCCCCGATCGCGTAACCGGCGGTGTCGCGGTGACCGCGTCTGGGTGTCAACCCCAGGCCGGGATTCAGCCACGAATAGAGCCCCAGACCCAGGGTCAGCAGCCCCAATGCCACCTCGGCTACGCGGTCGGGGACCGCCAGGATCAGATTGGCCCCCAGCAACACCCCTGGTAACCCCGTCAGCAGGATCACCAGCACCAAGCCGCGCCCCAGCGGCTCTTCCTTCAAGTGCCGCAGAGTGGCGCCGATACCCAGTGCGACACTGGCGACTTTATGCGTGGCGAGTGCCACGGCAAAAGGCAAACCCAGGAAGATCAGCACCGGTAGCTGGACGAGACCCGCGCCGCCACCGGAAAACGCCGAAAACAGGTTGGCGATCAGGGCGACGAGAAACAGGACCAGATGTTCAAATCCATTCATCGCCCAACTCCTGTTTTTATACCTGACCGCACCAGCCACACGCTGCCATGTACGCCCACGGCGACCAACAGACTAATCGATACAACATTTCCATCAGGGTCCTGGCGATTATGAAGCAACTCTCACCCACATCCGCGCATAGCCTGCTCCGGACTCTGCTGACTGTGGTATTGCTGGCCATGCTGGTCACATCCCCGGCATCGGCCGCCCGCCTCTTCAAATGGACAGACGACGACGGCAAGGTGCATTACGGCGATAAGATCCCACCGAAATATGCCAAGCAGGAGCGCAAGGTCCTCAACGACCAGGGCGTCGCAGTGAAGACGCTGGAGGCCGCCAAGACCCCCGAACAACTCGCCGAGGAGGCGCGACTGGCCGAGCAGCGGCGCGAGCAGGAGCGCATCGAGGCCGACAAGGCTGCCCACGACCGTATGCTGCTGGCGACTTTCACCACGGAAGACGACATGGTGATGACCCGCGACGGCAAGATCGCGGCGATCGACGGCATGTTACGTGTCACCCGTGGCCGCATCGAAAATATTGAGGAGACGCTCGCAGAGCTGACTCGTACGGCAGCCGAGATGGAACGCGCCGGCAAGCCGATCCCCGACAGCCTGCACGAGCGGATTCAGACGGCACGCACGCAGTCCGCACGCTATCACGACTACATCGCCGCCAAACGCCACGAGCAGGAAGCCCTGCGTCAGCAGTTCGAAACCGACATCCGCCGCTTTCGCGAACTCAAGGCCGCCCAGGTGGCGGGACCGAAACAGTAATTGGGTGCAGTGCAGCGGAAACCCCTGTCACCGCAAAGGATGCGCAGGGAATCGAAGCTACGATGGTCACGAAACACACAAAAAACACAATGGCCACGGAAGCACACGGAACAACACGGAAAAATTCACGATGTGAGCCCGGGGTCATCCACCGCAGTTTAGTTTCCGGGCTTTAAGTAATGAGCCTTTTTCCGTGTTGTTCCGTGGATTCCGTGGCCAACGTAGTTACGAATTTCCTTCGCGTCCTTTGCGTCCTTCGCGGTTAAAGTTTCCCTGACCTACGCCTCACGCCTCACGCCTCACGCCTCACGCCTCACGCCTCACGCCCGGATCAGCGTACCCAGCCCGGCGTCGGTGAACAATTCCACCAGTACGGCATGCTCGACACGACCGTCGATGATGTGCGCGGCATGCACACCGCCCTTGACCGCACTCAGCGCACAGCCGATCTTTGGCAGCATACCGCCATGAATGGTGCCGTCGGCGATCATCTCGTCGACCTGACGCGCGGTGACACCGGAAATGAGGTTGCCGTCACCGTCGAGCAGACCGGCGGCGTTGGTCAGCAGGATCAGTTTCTCCGCCTTGAGCACCTCGGCGATCTTGCCGGCCACCAGATCTGCATTGATGTTGTAGGACATGCCGTCGCTGCCCACGCCGATCGGCGCGATGACGGGGATGAAGTCGCCGCTCACCAGCATGTCCACCACTGCGGTGTCGACGCTCGCCACCTCACCGACATGCCCGAGATCGATGATCTCCGTAGCCTTGAGTTCGGGTGCATCATTATCCAGCATCAGTTTGCGGGCCCGGATCAAGTCACCATCCTTGCCGGTCAGGCCTACGGCGCGACCGCCTTGGCGGTTGATGAGGTTGACGATCTCTTTGTTGACCAGACCGCCCAGAACCATCTCCACCACGTCCATGGTCTCGTCGTCGGTCACGCGCATGCCGGCCACGAAGGTCGACTGCTTGCCGATCTTGTTCAACAGCTGACCGATCTGCGGCCCGCCGCCGTGCACCACCACCGGATTGATACCGACCAGCTTCATCAGCACGATGTCGCGCGCAAAGCCCTCCTTGAGCTGCGTGTCGACCATGGCGTTGCCGCCGTACTTGATCACGACGGTCTTGCCCTGGAAGCGCTGAATATACGGCATCGCCTCACTCAGCACATGGGCGACGTTGCGAGCGGATTCAACGGTGAGTGTCATAGTCAAACCATTCCATCGACTCAGTGAGTCATCCAAAATTCCGGCTACGAAATCCACGCAGCCTACGGAAAATTCAATACCGCCCCAGCACCAGGATGTCCGGGCTACCATCATTCCACCGGGATGACATCCGAGCAGCCTCACCGGATCCGACGACGACCAATGTCATTGCAATGGAAGATAGCGGGTGACATTCGCACGTTTCGTAGTCTTCGTGGCGCTTTCGATGTCCGTTGGTGAAGTACTCAGAACGGTAGTTGGAGGCTCGGGTCGGTGGCGAGTAGCGCCTGGCGGAACTGGTCCTGGATACGCACCAGCACCTCCTGATCGTCGCCCTCGAAGCGGAACACCAGACAGGGCATCGTATTCGAGGCACGCACCAGACCCCAGCCGTCGGAGAAATCGGCACGCAGGCCGTCGATGGTCGTCACCTCGGCGTCAGGAAATTGAGCGTTAGCGAGGAAATTGTCCATGAACCGCTGCGGGTCACCCTCGGCCATCGGCAGCTTCAACTCGGGCGTGCACACGCCACCGGGCAGGGCGGCGAACACCCGGCTGGAATCGCGATGGTCGTTGGAGAGTACTTCCAGCAGGCGCGCGGCCGCATAGAGTGCGTCGTCGAAGCCGAACCAGCGCTCCTTGATGAAGATGTGTCCACTCATCTCGCCCGCCAGCAGCGCACCGGTCTCTTTCATGCGGGCCTTCATGAACGAATGGCCGGTCTTCCACATCTCCGGACTGCCGCCGAAGTCGCGGATGATCTTGGCCAGATGCCGTGAACATTTCACGTCATAGATGATCTCGGCACCCGGATTGCGCCCCAGGACATCCATGGCGAGCAACATCAGCAGCCGGTCCGGCCAGACGATCTCACCTGCGGACGAGACCACGCCCAGGCGATCGCCATCACCATCGAAGGCCAGGCCGATGTCCGCATTGTGCTCCCGTACCGCACGGATCAGGTCGTCGAGATTCTCCGGCTGGCTGGGGTCGGGGTGGTGGTTCGGGAAGCGGCCGTCGATGTCGCAGTACAGCGGGATGACCCGGCAGCCGATGCGGTCCAGCAGCAGCGGCGCGAGTTCGCCAGCGACACCGTTGCCGCAATCGACGACTACCTTCATCGGTCGCGCGAGCTGCACATCTTTATGGATATACTCGATGTACGCCTCGGTGACGTCGACCTCCTCGTAGCCGCCGCTACCGCTGTCGAGCTCGCCGTTCTCGATGCGTTCACGCAGCCTCTGGATGCCGGTGCCGCTGAGGGTCTCGCCGGCCAGCACCACCTTCATGCCGTTGTACTCCGCCGGATTGTGGCTGCCGGTGAGCACCACGCCCGAGCGCGTGTCCAGGGTGTGCGTGGCGAAATACAGCAGTGGCGTGGGTGCCATACCGATGTCCTTGACGTGGACGCCGCTGGCACGCAATCCGCGCACCAGGCTGTCCTGGAGCTCCGGCCCGGACAGGCGTCCGTCGCGCGCGACGATCACGCTCTGCTGCCCGCGCGCCTGCGCCTCCGAGCCGATGGCGCGGCCAATTTCATAGACTGCCTCCGGCGTCAGACCTTGATTGACGATCCCGCGGATGTCGTAGGCCCTGAAGATGGTCGGGTCCAGCTGCAGCTCGGTGACACCCACGGTGCCAAGGTCGACGCCGAGGTTGTCGAAGACCCCGGCACCCGTCGCCGCGGCGATGCCGGGCGGCGCCTTGGGGGCCGCAGCGACAGGTGTCGCGGTCTCGGCCTCGAAGATGTGCCGCACCCCCGCCACCGTCTGGGCGCACTCCTTGAGTTGCAGGCCGTAGTCCGCCTGCAGGCGACCGTCGCGCGCATCACGCACGGCGCCGAGGAGCAAGACCTGATCCTGCTTGAGCGCACGTGCGAACGACCGCAGGATCAGCACGGTCAGCAGCCCGAAGATGGCAACCCCACTGCCGGCGACGATCCACAGGCCCTGCTCCGAATCACTGAAGCCGCGTGCCTCCGCCCAGTAGGCGACCTTCCAGCGGCTGCCGGGAATGGCCACTTCGACGGTGGGTTGGTCACGACGCAGGCTGCGAGTGCCACGCTGGGCGAGCACCACAGGCGCGGCGCTCCCGGCCACCTGCCATACCTCGCCGTAACCGCGTGGCAGTTTCGGTTCGTCCAGCGCCGCCTGGATCATGGGCAGCGGAAAACTCACCATCAGGTGACCGACGATGCGCCGGCCGCTGGCGCTCAGGATACGGCGCACCAGGGTGATGTGCTGCTGCGGCGTACCGAACAGATGCACCTCGGCCAGTGGCGGCGTCTCGCTGGTCTCGGCCTGGCGTAACATGTCGAGGGCGGCGTAGCTGAGTGGCGGCGAGGCATCCGGATCGACCTCGGTCAGGCCCGGCGGCAGGATGCGTACCCGCACCGAATTCGGAAACAGATAGCCCAGGTCGTTCTCGCGCTGCCGGATCGCAGCACTGTCGCGGCGCGTCGCCAGATCGATGATCGGCGCGTCGCGCACCAGCATCTCCATCTTGGCGGTGTTCTGGGTGAGTTGTGTGGCGATGCGATCGGCCAGATTCTCGGCCGTCAGCGCCATCTCCTGACGCCGCGCCTCGGCGGTCTGAGCGGCGGCGCCCCGCTGGAAGAAGGTGGCGATGGCGGTGACGAGGATCGCCGCCAGCAGGAAGATCAGCACCCCGACATGCACCAGGCTGATGCGCCCGCCCTTGCCTGTCGCCCGCGGGACATCCGGACCGGACGCACCCCGTGCCGGCTTCAATTTCCCTAGCTTGAATCCCATGCGCGGCCTGTTTCCCGTTGCTGTCGCGGTCTTATCGGTATCGTCAGGTCCGCCCGGTATGCCCGAAGCCACCGGCGCCGCGCTGACTGGCAGAAAATTCGCTGACCACCTCGAATTGCGCCCGCACCACCGGCACGATGACCATCTGCGCAATGCGCTCTCCCGGCTGGATGGTAAAGGACTCCCGACCGCGGTTCCAGCAGGACACGTACAACTGGCCCTGGTAGTCCGAATCGATCAGCCCGACCAGGTTGCCGAGCACGATGCCGTGCTTGTGGCCGAGCCCCGAACGCGGCAACAGCACGGCCGCAAGGCCGGGGTCCTCGATGTGGATCGCCAGTCCGGTGGGGATGAGCTCGCTGGTGCCGGGTGCCAGGTCGAGCGGCGCGTCGATGCAAGCGCGCAGGTCCAGGCCGGCAGAGCCGTCGGTGGCGTAGTCGGGGAGCGGAAATTCCGTGCCGATGCGCGGGTCGAGGATCTTAAGCTGAATCGTCTGCATGCCGGGGTGTGTCTCTGCTGGAAGGGTTTTGTGTCTTGGCCGTATAGCGTGCCGCGATCTGCGCGATCAGTGCACGCGCCAGCTGGGTCTTGGAGGCCTGCTGCAGATCACACTCACCGCCCTCCCAATAGATGGTCAGCGCGTTGTCGTCGGCATCGAAGCCCAGACCCGGTACGTTCACCCAGTTGGCGGCAACCATGTCCAGCGACTTGGCCATGCGCTTCGTGCGGGCGTGTTCGGCCAGGCGTTCCGTCTCGGCGGCGAAGCCCACCGTGAACGGCGCGGGATGCCGGGCAGCGACCGCGGCGAGGATGTCGGTGGTGCGCTCCAGATCCAGGCGCAACAGGGGAGACCGTTTCTTGAGTTTCTGTGCGGCCGGCGCCCCCGGGCGGTAGTCGGCGACGGCCGCCGCGCCGATGAAGATGTCGCAGTCCGCGATGTGCCCGAGCACTGCCGCATGCATCTCCGCGGCGGTCTCGACCCGGATGCAATCGACCCGGTCCGGTGGCGTCAGCGCCACCGGACCGCTCACCAGCACGACGCGCGCGCCGGCCTCGGCCGCGGCCGCGGCGACGGCATACCCCATTTTTCCGGAGCTGCGGTTGCTGATGAAGCGTACCGGGTCGATGGCCTCGCGGGTCGGCCCGGCGGTAACGAGCACACGCAGGCCCGCGAGCGCGCCGGGCGCAAAGGTTGTGGCGAGTCCCGCAACGAGTTCATCCGGCTCCAGCATCCGGCCGGGACCGATCTCGCCGCAGGCCTGGCTGCCGCTGGCCGGACCGAGGATGCGCACGCCGCGCTCACGCAGCAGCGCGAGGTTCGCCCGGGTCGCGGGATGCTCCCACATCGCCTGGTTCATGGCCGGTGCCGCCAGCAACGGCGCACGCGTCGCCAGGCAGAGCGTGGACAGGAGGTCGTCGGCCAGCCCCTGGGCCAGCCGCGCCAGGGTGTTGGCGCTTGCCGGGGCGATCAGTACCGCATCGGCCCAGCGCGCCAGTTCGATATGACTCATGGCCGCCTCGGCCTCGGCCTCAAACAACCCGGTACGCACCGGCCGGCCCGACAACGCCTGCAGCGTCAGCGGTGTGATGAAGCGCGTGGCGCCCGCGGTCATCACCACCCGCACCTCCGCCCCGGCCTCGCGCAGCCGCCGCACCAGCTCCGCACTCTTGTAGGCGGCAATCCCACCGGACACCCCGAGGAGGATGCGCTTATTGGAAAGTTCAAACATGCCGGGAGTTTACCACCGCGGGGCGGGAGTGAGGAGTGAGGCCTCACGCCTCACTCCCAACACCCAGCTATGCTGTAGACGTCCCACACCCACCGACAACAAGGAGGTTGTCCATGTCCATCCGCCACTGGCCGGCGGCCGAACGGCCGCGCGAGAAATTGCTCGCCCGCGGCTCCGAGAGTCTCTCGGATGCCGAACTGCTCGCCATCTTCCTGCGCACCGGCACCGCCGGGCGCAATGCCGTCGAACTGGGCCGCGAACTGCTGGAGCAACATGGCGGGCTGCGCGCCTGCCTGGATCTGTCGCCGGCACGGCTCCAGGCCTGCCGGGGCCTGGGAACGGCCACCGCGGCGCTGCTGCACGCCGCGCTCGAACTGGGGCGTCGTTATCTACTGGCCGATCTGCGGCGCGGCGACGCCCTCACCAACCCCGATGCCACCCGGCGGTTCCTGCAGGCCCGGCTGCGCGGCTACCCCCACGAGGTCTTCGCCTGCCTGTTCCTGGACAACCGGCACCGGGTCATCGAGTACGAGGCCCTGTTCCGTGGGACCCTGGACGGGGCCAGCGTCCACCCGCGCGAGGTCGTCAAGACGGCACTGGCCCACAATGCCGCCGCCGTGATCCTGGCCCACAATCACCCGTCCGGGGTCGCCGAGCCCAGCCAGGCCGATCTGCACCTGACCCGGCGTCTGCGCGACGCCCTGGGCCTGGTAGACATCCGGGTCCTGGACCACCTGGTGATCGGCGACGGCGAGGCGGTCTCCTTCGCCGAGCGCGGGCTGCTCTAGGAGCCTGCCGGACGTGGGGCTCCAGGATCCGGCCTGGCGCCGGCGGGTCTGCGGCTTGTCTGGGCCCGGGCCATCTGACATAATGCGCCGCTCTGTGGGTCCCAGGCCGGCTTGGCCGGGCGCCCGACCCGATGGAATTCTAAGGATTTGCAGCCATGTCCAGAGTCTGCCAAGTGACTGGGAAGCGGCCGACCACCGGCAACAACGTCTCCCACGCCAACAACAAGACGCGGCGCCGTTTCCTGCCCAACCTGCACAAGCACCGGTTCTGGGTGGAGAGCGAGAACCGCTTCGTGCGCCTGCGCCTGACTGCCAGGGCCATGCGCATCATCGACAAGAAGGGTATCGACACGGTCCTGGCCGACCTGCGCGCCCGTGGCGAAAAGGTCTGAGGTGAGACATGGCTAAGGGTGCACGCGACAAGATCAAACTGGTATCGAGCGCCGGTACCGGTCACTACTACACCACCACCAAGAACAAGCGCACGACGCCAAACAAGCTCGAGATGCGCAAGTACGACCCGGTGGTGCGCAAGCATGTGCCGTATAAGGAAGCCAAGATCAAGTAACGATCTTGCCCTCCCGCAGACACAGAACCCGGCCTCGGCCGGGTTTTTTGTTGGATGGATCCACTTCTACCGCAAAGGCGCGCAAAGGGATTTCTGGAATGAATTCAAAACCACATTGGCCACGGAAATACACGGAATGCAAAACCCGCTGTATCCCCATCTTCCGTGTATTTCCGTGTGCTTCCGTGGCTGAAATACATTTTGGGTTTACTACTCGTTAATGATTTTCCTTTGCGCGCCTTCGCGTCCTTTGCGGTAAAAGTGCCTTGCGATTTCCTTCGCGCGCCTTTGCGTCCTTTGCGGTAGAAATACGGGTTTTACGCCCGTACCGCCGGCCCGCCGGTGCGGGTGTTCAGGTAACGGGGGTCGGCGCCGATAAGCACCCAGGACCGCCAAGTGATCTCGGAAGATCAGTTGTTTCAATTACATAACAATCCGGGACCGTGATTGCGGACACAGCAGCATGCAGGACATCTACATCGGGCGACAGCCCATCTTCGATCGCGACCTCCAGGTCTACGCCTACGAACTCCTGTTCCGCAGCGGCAACCTGAACCAGGCGGCCTGCCCCGATGCCCCGTTCGACGGGGATCGCGCGACCTCCCAGGTCATCGTCAATACCTTCATCGAGCTGGGGCTGGAGCGGGTCGTCGACAATCGTCATGCGTTCATCAACCTGACACGCGCCTTCGTCACCGCACCGGCGCCACTGCCGTTTCCCCGCGACCGGGTGGTGTTCGAGATCCTCGAAGACATCGAACCCGACGCCGAAGTCCTTGCCGGCTTGCGGGCGCTCACCGACCAGGGCTACCGGGTGGCGCTGGACGACTTCGTCTTCCGCGAGGGCCGGCAGGCACTGCTGGAGCTGGCGCACATCGTCAAGGTCGATCTGCGGATGGTCCCGCGCGATGAACTGTCGGCTCAGGTCACGCTGCTGCGTCGCCACGACGTCAGCCTGATCGCCGAGAAGGTCGAGACGCGCGCGGACTTCGAGTACTGCCGGGAACTCGGCTTTGATTATTTCCAGGGCTATTTCCTGTCCAAGCCGAACATCGTCCAGGGTCGACAGCTGGCCCCCAACCGGCTCCCCGTCCTGCAGCTGCTCGCCCGCGTGCAGGACCCGCAGGCGGAGCCTGGCGATATCGAGCAGCTCATCGTCCAGGACGTGGCCCTGAGCTACAAGCTGCTGCGCTACATCAACTCGGCGTTCTTCGCGCTGCCGAAGAAGGTCGACTCCATCCGTCAGGCGATCGTCTATCTCGGCACCCGCGCCATCCGCACCTGGGTGAGCCTGCTGGTGGTCGCCGGCCTGGACAACAAGCCCGCCGCGCTGGTCACGCAGGCCATGCAGCGCGCCCGGATGTGCGAACTGCTCGCGCAGCGTGCGCAGCGTCGGCAGCCCGACATCTATTTTACCGTCGGCCTGTTCTCGCTGCTGGAGGCATTGATCGACACGCCCCTGGAGACCACCCTCGACACCCTGCCGTTCACCGACGACATCCGTGCTGCCCTGCTGCGACAGGAAGGCCCCTATGGGGAGGCGCTCGCCTGCACCCTGGCGTACGAGCACGGCCGCTTCGACCAGGCGCACTTCGACCGGCTCGGTCCGGCCGAGATGACCGACGTCTACCTCGCCGCGATGCACTGGGCGGATCAGTCGGCGAACGCCCTGGCCGGGTAGCCCAGCGCTCAGACGGCACGCGTGGCCAGCCAGATGACGTGCCGCGCACCCCGCTTGCCGGCATGCGCGCGCACCCGCGTCTCCTCCACCGCGAAGCCGATCTTGCGTAAGCGCTGCGCGAACGCCGGCTCGGGGCCGGCCGACCACACCGCCAGCACACCGCCCGGCCGCAACGCCGCATAGGCCGCCGCCAATCCCTCCAGGCCATAGAGCCAGTCGTTGGTTTGGCGCGTCAGACCCTCGGGGCCATTGTCGACATCCAGCAGGATGGCGTCGAACCCGTTCCGTTCGGCGCGCATGACCAGGCCGACGTCCTGCTCGCACACCTGCACACGTGCGTCGTCGAGTGGCCGCCCCGCCAGGTCCGCCAGCGGCCCACGGTTCCACGCCACCACCGCCGGCACCAGTTCAGCCACCACGATCTCGGCCGCCGCGTCGAGCTGCGTCAGGACGGCGGCCAGTGTATAGCCCATGCCCAGACCGCCGATCAGTACCCGCGATCGTGCCTGTCCGCGCAAGTGGGCGCAGCCGGACCCGGCCAGCGCGTCCTCTGAGCCGTGGACGCGACTGTTCATGAGGTCGCAGGTGCCGGCCTTGATGGAGAATTCGTCGCCACGCCGGTACAGGCGCAGCTCTCCCGACGCACGACCGGGGATACGGGCGGTGTCGAGCAACACCCAGGGCGTCATGCGGCGCCCAACCGGCGATGGGTGATGAGAATCCGTGCCGGCAGAGGCACGACCGCCCGCGGCCCCCTGTCCGGCGTCGGTCCGAGATGGCAGGGCATCCACAGCTGGCGGCGGCCGAGCGGCCGTACCACTCGGTGTCGCTCGACGTTTTTCATGCATCCGATCCTGACAGAGTACGAGTGGCCAGTGTAGCCAGCGGCGACCCGGGGCGTCGAGGGACAGCGCAGCGCACGGCCGGCACACCCCGGGCCGCCACACTCTCTCAGCTCGTCTGCACTTGAAACCTGCCCGGACTGGGCTAGGTTTTGATAACAGGGACAGGATGCGCTCTTGGACGGCTGCCGACCGCCGAACCAGGAGGGGCATTCTGGGCGCAACGCCGGCGTGATGCACTGGCAGCGGCGTTATCCCGAATTCATCCCGGCGACGCATGTGCAATTCCGTTCCCGGTCGAACCGACAGTCAGAGAGGTGGGAGATGCAGAGACAGCGACTGCTCATACAGGTGGCGATCACCGCCCTGCTGGTGACCCTATCCCCGCTGATCACCGCGGCCGCCCCGCAGCAGGCGAAGGCGGCGGAAGAATGTCCACCGATCGGTGACGAGGCCGTGACGGATGCCCGGCTGGAATCCCAGCTCAGCACGACCTTTGCCCTGAACACCGTGCTGCACGATCAGCCCATCGAGGTCGACGTCAAACGCCGCGTCGTCTATCTGTTCGGTGCCGTGGACAATGACATCAAACGCGAACTCGCCGCACTCATCGCAACGAACACCGACGGCGTCAAGGACGTCCAGATGCTTCTGGAGGTCGACCCCGACGCCGCGACCCGGAAGAAGGCAGAGCGGATCCCACCCGAGCCTTCCGAACCCGGCACGCTGGAGCGGAGTCGCCCGGAAATGGGTCGCTACATGCGCGCCGTGGCCGACGCCACCACCACCGCACTGGTGAAGACACGCCTGATGCGCAGCGAACATGCCCACGGGATCGGCATCAACGTCGTTACCAAAGACAGTGTCGTCACCCTGAACGGCGATGTCGGAACGGAGGCTGTCCGTGCGCTCACGATCGAACTGGCCCGCAGCACGCGAGGGGTCGCGGACGTGGTGAGCCACCTGACCGTAAACGGCCAGCCGGTTGGGGGCATGGACACGGCAGCGCCCGCGCAGTGAAGCTAAAAAACTCACTTCAGCCACGGAACAACACGGACAAGACCATACGCTTCACACAACCACGCTCCGCACCCGCCAGGGATGAGCCGGAGCTTTGCGGCGCTGGTTTATCGCAGTGTCTTCCGTGTGCTGCCGTGGCAAATGCGGATTCTGAGATGAATGCACGCTGATCGGCCGTCCGGGGGCGCCCGCTACACCCGTCCTGTCTGCCTGCGCGCATCCAATCGCACGGTCGCGACCATTGCGGTCGACGTCGGCACCTCCATCGACTTAGATACGCCCCTCGGCCTCCCGGTGCCGGTGCGGTACGATAACGCTGCCAGCACGCGCTGGCGCGGGAGACACTGCGCATGAAGACGGCGATCTATCCGGGCACCTTCGATCCCATCACCCACGGACACACCGACCTGGTGCAGCGGGCGGCGCGGTTGTTCGACCGCGTCATCGTCGCCATCGCCGCGAACCCCGGCAAGACACCGGCCTTTCCGCTGGCGCGACGCGAGGAACTGGCGCGCACGGCACTCGGCGGTATAGCCCGGGTCGAGGTCTGCAGCTTCGACTCGCTGCTGGTGGACTTCGCCGCCCGGCATGGCGCCAACATCATCCTGCGCGGCCTGCGGGCGGTATCGGATTTCGAGTACGAGTTCCAGCTCGCCAGCATGAATCGCCAGCTCGCGCCCGCCATCGAGACCGTCTTCCTGACCCCATCTGAGCAGTATGCCTTTGTTTCTTCTAGTCTTGTGCGGGAAGTTGCGATGCTGGGCGGAGACGTCTCACATTTCGTCCACCCGGCCGTCATGGCTGCATTGCGCGCCGGCCTCCGGTAGTATTACCGGCAGCTTATACGCATTGCGGCTGCCGTCCGCGGGAGAGAACCATGGCCCTGATGATCACCGACGAATGCATCAACTGCGATGTCTGCGAGCCCGAGTGCCCGAATGGCGCCATCTCGCAGGGTGACGAGATCTACGTCATCGACCCTGACCTGTGCACCGAGTGCGTCGGCCACTTCGAGACCTCGCAGTGCGTGGAGGTCTGCCCGGTCGACTGCATCCCCCTGGACCCGAACCGCGTCGAGACGCGGGAGCAGCTCATGGCCAAGTACGAACACCTGATGGCAGTGGCCAAGGAGGCCTGATGCCGACCGGCCGCCCGCCGCACCGCTCACGCATCCCTGGAGGGCCCCTGAACGGGGCCCTTCTGCTGTGGGGTTGCCTGTTCGCCTGGATCGCGGCCCCGTTAACCGCCGGACCGCAGCCGCCCGCCGCCGCCATCGCCAGCGCGCACCCGCTGGCCACCGAGGCCGGTTTCGAGGTGCTGGCGGCGGGCGGCAATGCCTTCGACGCGGCGGTCGGCGTCAGCGCCGCGCTGGCCGTGGTCGAACCCTACAGCTCCGGCATCGGTGGTGGCGGCTTCTGGCTGCTGCATCGCGCAGCCGACGGCTTCGAGACCATGCTCGACGGCCGCGAGCGCGCCCCACTGGCGGCGCACCGCGACCTGTATCTGGACGCCCAGGGCGAGGTCATCGCCGGCCGCTCCATCGACGGCGCACTCGCCGCCGGCATCCCCGGTGAGCCGGCGGCGCTGGCGCATCTGGCCACGCAGTACGGACGGCTGCCGCTCGGTGTGAGCCTGGCGCCGGCCATCCGCCTGGCGCGTGAGGGCTTCCAGGTCGATGCCCTGTACCGGCGCTATGCAGGTTTCCGGCAGGCCGCATTGGCACAATCCGCCGCGGCGGCCCAGCTGTTCCTGGTGGACGGCGAGCCGCCACCCCTCGGCCACCGCCTCGTGCAGACCGAACTGGCAACGACGCTCGCCACGCTGGCACGCGATGGCCACGACGGTTTCTATAAAGGTGATATCGCCGCGCGCCTGGTCGCGGGCGTGCGCGCCGGCGGCGGCATCTGGACGACGGAGGATCTCGCCGCCTATCGCGTCGTCGAGCGCGAGCCGCTGCGCGGTGAGTACGGCGAGCTGCGCATCACCACCGTAGCGCCACCCTCCTCCGGCGGTGTGGTGCTGCTGACGGCACTCAACATCCTCACCGGCTACGACGTGGAGACGCTGGATGCGGCTACCCGTACCCACGTGATCGTCGAGGCCCTGCGCCGCGCCTACCGCGACCGCGCCGAATACCTCGGCGATCCGGACTTCGTCGCCATGCCCATCACGCGGCTGATCCACCCGTTCTACGCCGCCGGCCTGCGCGCCTCGCTGCGCCTCGACCGCGCCACGCCCAGTGCCAGCCTGCGCGGCACGCAGCCGGCGGTCGATGGCCCGCACACCACGCACTTCTCTATCCTCGATGCCGAGGGCAACCGCGTCGCCGCCACTCTCAGTATCAACTACCCCTTCGGTGCGGCCTTCGTGCCGCCGGGCACGGGCGTGCTGCTGAACGACGAGATGGACGACTTCTCGGCCAGGCCCGGCACGCCCAATGCCTACGGCCTGGTCGGCGCCGAGGCCAACGCCATCGCACCCGGCAAGCGCATGCTGTCGTCGATGACACCGACCTTCCTGGAGCGCGACGACCAGGTCGCCATCCTCGGCACGCCCGGCGGTTCGCGCATCATCAGCATGGTCCTGCTGGGTACACTGGAGTTCGCCGCCGGCCGGCCGGTGACGGACTGGGTGAGTCGGCCGCGCTTCCATCACCAGTATCTGCCCGATGTCGTCCAGTTCGAACCGGGCGCCTTCGACGCGGACCTGCAGCAGGCACTGGTCGCACGCGGTCACCGGCTCGCGCCGCTCGATCACCCCTACGGCAACATGCAGGCCATCCTCTGGGACCGGCGGGCCGACACGGTGACTGCTGCCAGCGATCCGCGCGGCGCGGGGCTGGCGGAGGTCCGCAGCACCGGCTTGCTCTCTGTAACCACGAAGGACACGAAGTAATTTTCGGATGATGCGAGATCGGTTCTGGACTGCATGGAGCGAGGGTGTCGTCCTATGACACAGACACCCCCTCATTTGCGCATACCGAGCATTCCTTTGTGTCCTTGGTGGTTAACACCCGCAGAGTCAAATAGCCACTCAGCTCGACGTGACTTGCTCTCTAGAACCACGAAGGACACGAAGTGATGTTCGAACAATGCGAGATCGGTTCTGGATTGCATGGAGCGAAGGTGTCGTCCTATGACACAGACACCCTCTCATTTGCGCATACCGAGTGTTTCTTTGTGTCCTTGGTGGTTAACACCCACAGAGTCAAATAGCCACTCAGCCCGTCTTGAAAGGAAGCCGCTGTATGCATAGCCTCTGGAACGACGCCGAAGCCTCCCAGTATCCCGGCGACCTGGGCCAGCGCGTCTACAGCTCGCGCCTGCTGGGGCGTGACAAGACGCTGGTGCTGCATGGTGGCGGCAACACCTCGGTGAAGATCCGCGAGACCAACCTTCTGGGCGAGGAGGAGGACATCCTCTATGTGAAGGGCAGCGGCTGGGATCTGGAGTTTATCGAGGCCGGCGGTTTCGCGCCGGTACGTATGGCGCATCTGCTGCGGCTGGCGGAACTGCCGCTGCTGTCCGATCCGCAGATGGTCAACGAACTGCGTACCCACATGACGGATGCAGCCGCGCCGACGCCCTCGGTCGAGGCCATCCTGCACGCCATCCTGCCCTATAAATACGTCGACCACACCCACGCCGATGCCGTCGTCACCCTGTGCAATACTCCGGGCGGTGCGCAGCGTATCCGCACGCTCTACGGCGACCGGGTGGTCGTCATCCCCTATATCATGCCCGGCTTCGACCTGGCGCGGCTGTGCGCCGAGATCTTCCCGCGCGAGCGCAGTGAACGCACGATCGGCATGGTGCTGATGAACCACGGCGTGTTTTCCTTCGGTGACAGCGCGCATGAGGCCTACGCGCGCATGCTCGAGCTGGTGTCGATGGCCGAGGCCGAACTGCAGGCGCGCGACGCCTGGACACTGGACTGGAACCCGGCCGTCAAACAGACCGGCCCGCTGCGCCTGGAGCTGACCGGCCTGCGCCGGCGGTTGTCCGACATGATCGGTGCCCCGGTGATCCTGCACAGCGTGCGCGACGACCAGGCGCTGGCCTTCGCGCAGCGCGCGGACCTCGACGACATCACGCAACAGGGGCCAGCCACGCCGGACCACGTCATCCGTACCAAACGCGTCCCCCTGCTGGGGCGTGACCTCGATGCCTACGCCGAGGCCTACCGGCACTATTTCGAGACGCACGCGCCACAGGCCCGCGATCCCAAGACCATGCTCGACCCGGCACCGCGCGTGATCCTCGATCCGGCCTTCGGCCTGTCCACCGTCGGCCGCAGCGCGCCGGACGCCTTCATCGTGCGCGACATCTACCGGCACACCATTGACACCATCGCCCGCGCCACGCGCCTGGAGCGCTACCAGGCGTTGCCGGCGCGCGACTATTTCGACGTGGAGTACTGGGACCTGGAACAGGCCAAGCTGCGCAAGGGCGGCACCTCGCCAATGTTCACCGGTGAGGTGGTGCTGATCACTGGTGCCGCCTCCGGCATCGGCCGCGCCTGTGTGGATGCCTTCCTGGCGCACGGCGCCGCGGTGGCCGGTCTGGATATCGCCCCGGGCGTGGCACGGGTGACTGACCAGGCGGCCTATCTCGGTCTGGTGTGCGACGTCACCGAGCCCGCCGAACTGGAGGCGGCGCTGGAGCGTACCGTGCTGCAGTTCGGCGGCCTGGACATGCTGGTCCTCAATGCCGGCGTGTTTCCGGGCGGCCGCTCCATCGCCGAGCTGGAGACGCGCGAGTGGGAGCGGGTGCTGCGCGTGAATCTGGACGCCAACCTCGCCCTGCTGCGCCTCACCCACCCACTGCTGAAACTCGCCCCCCGCACAGGCCGTGTCGCGGTGATCGGCTCGAAGAACGTCGCCGCACCCGGTCCCGGTGCAGTCGCCTACTCGGCCTCGAAGGCGGCACTGCTGCAAATGATGCGCGTCGCGGCATTGGAATGGGCCGCCGACGGCATCCGCCTGAACGCCCTGCACCCGGACGCCGTGTTCGACACCGGCATCTGGACGCAAGAGGTGCTGGAGGCGCGCGCCGCGCACCACGGCCTGACGGTGGAACAGTACACGCGCCGCAATCTGCTCAAGACCGAGATCCGCGCCCGCGATGTCGCCGAACTCGCCGCCGAACTGTGCGGGCCGCTGTTCGCCAAGACCACCGCCGCGCAGATCCCGATCGACGGCGGTGACGCCCGGGTGGTATGAACACAGGGCGGCGGTCCGGGGCATGAGCACCGCCATCGTCGCCGACCTGCTGGTGCTGCTGCACCTCGCCTTCATCCTGTTCGTACTGCTCGGTGGCCTGCTCGTGCTGCGCTGGCGCAGACTCCTGTGGCTGCACCTGCCGGTGGTCGCCTGGGGCGCGGCCATCGAGTTCGTCGGCTGGGTGTGTCCGCTGACGCCACTGGAGAACCGCCTGCGCGCCGCCGCCGGTGATGCGGGCTACGGCGGCGGCTTCATCGAACACTATCTGATCCCGCTGATCTACCCCGCAGACCTGACCCGCGAGCTGCAATGGCTGCTGGGTGCAGTAGTGCTCGTCGTCAATGCAGTCGTGTACTGGCGGGTGCTGCGGGGGCGATCAAGAGATACGTGATGGCCACGGAAGCACACGGAAAAACACGGAAGGTGGTGCGCTGGTAGGTTTTGCTGTCCGTGTGTTGCGGAGAGGTACGGGGAAACCTTGATGGCCACGAAATTCACGAACCCCGTGAAAATATGGGCCCATGTAGGGTGCGTCGAGGCGTAGCCTGACGCACCCTACATGGGGTATTTCTGTATACGCTTTCGTGGGGTTCGTGGCATATGTTCATGATCCCGGTGGCGGGCCGAGGAGTTCGATGCGCTGGTCATCGAGGACGCGGTAGTGCGGCACGGCGAGGTTCTGCTGCCGCGCGGTGCGTGGGCCGCGGTAGAGGCGGCCGGCGGTATCGTAGAGCGAGCCGGTGCAGGGTTCGGTGAAACCACCGTACCAGGCGATCCCGGGCCGGGGCTGTTTGTTCGCAGGCAGCGACCGTACCTGACAGCCGCGGTCGGTGTCGGTGGGAAGGAAGACGAAGACTGTCTCCAGATGGGCGCGTGTCCGGGTGCGCAGCGCATCCGGCTGGCGGCTCTCTTGTGACTGCGGATCGTACAGCTCGTTCTCCACCCGTGCCAATCCGGCCAGTTCATGGTCACCGCGACGATAGATCGCCACCGGTCCACCCGGCCAGCCGTCGACACGGAGCAGCTGCCCCGGCGGCAGCCCCGCCAGATCGATCACACGCGCCCAGTGTCCAAACGGTCGCCCGCCATCGGTCTGCCCCACGCCATCACCGGGCAGCAGCCCCGCGACGAACGGATACACGGCGAAGCCCAGCCCGAGCAGCGCGAGCACCTTGACGGTGCGGACCAGCAGCAGGCGGCGCGCGTTCATCGCTGGCAGTGCGTGCAGTAGAAGCTGGAGCGCTGGCCGATGCGCAGGCTGCGCAGCGGTGCACCGCAGGTGTGGCAAGGTTCGCCGTCGCGGTCGTAGACACGCAGCGTCTGCCTGAAGTAGCCGGGCTTGCCGTCGCCGCCGACGAAGTCGCGCAGGGTCGTACCGCCCATGCCGATGGAGGCAGTCAGCACCGCCTGGATCGCCGCTGCCAGCCGTGCATAGCGTGCGCGCGACACCCGCCCGGCGGCACGATTCGGGTGGATACCCGCCATGAACAGCGCCTCGTTGGCGTAGATGTTACCGACGCCGACGACGATGCGGCTGTTCATGATGAAGTTCTTCACCGCTACCCGGCGACCGCGCGCCAGGCCAAACAGATGATCGCCGTCGAAGGCCTCACTCAGTGGCTCCGGCCCGAGCCCGGCGAGCAGTTCGTGGTCCTCTGCCGGCGCGGTGGTCCACAACAGGGCACCGAAGCGCCGTGGATCGGTGAGCCGCAGACTGCAGCCGTCGTCAAACTGGATATCAACATGGTCATGCCTGCCGGCGGGGCTGGCGGCGGACACGATGCGCAGACTGCCGGACATGCCCAGGTGAATAATGGCCGTACCGCGGTCGGTGTCGAGCAGCAGGTATTTGCCGCGGCGGCGCACCGCGCGGATCACCTGCCCGGGCAGTTCGCGCTCCAACGCGCGCGGTACCGGCCAGCGCAGGCGGCGCTGGCGCAGCACGACACCGGTCACGCGTCGGCCGACGACGTGCGGCGCGATGCCCCGGCGGGTGGTTTCGACTTCGGGCAGTTCGGGCATGGGCACATTG
>JAIOJV010000099.1 GCA_019911805.1 Gammaproteobacteria bacterium | reverse complement strand
CCCGAATCCCGAATCCCGAATCCCGAATCCCGAACGTTGCTCCGACACGAGATGTGTAACCCGCCATGCAAGACACCGAACTGAATTTCGAAGGCATCGAGCGCCTGCCGCTGCGCACCTTCACCGAAAAGGCCTACCTCGATTATTCGATGTACGTCATCCTCGACCGCGCCCTGCCGCATCTCGGCGATGGCCTCAAACCGGTGCAGCGGCGCATCGTCTATGCCATGTCCGAACTCGGTCTGGCGGCGACCGCCAAATACAAGAAATCGGCACGCACCGTCGGTGACGTACTCGGCAAGTTCCACCCCCACGGGGACTCGGCCTGCTACGAGGCCATGGTGCTCATGGCCCAGCCGTTCTCCTATCGCTATCCGCTGGTGGACGGCCAGGGCAACTGGGGCTCACCCGACGATCCCAAGTCCTTTGCCGCCATGCGCTACACCGAATCACGCCTGACCCCGTACGCCGAGCTGCTGTTGTCCGAGCTTGGCCAGGGCACGGTCGATTGGGTGCCGAACTTCGATGGCACGCTGGAGGAGCCCGCGCTGCTGCCGGCACGCCTGCCGAACGTACTGCTGAACGGCGCCACCGGCATTGCCGTGGGCATGGCCACCGATATCCCACCGCACAATCTGCGCGAAGTCGCCGCCGCGACCATCCGCCTGCTGGAGCAACCCAAGGCCACGGTGGCACAGCTCTGCGAGCACATCCAGGCACCGGATTTCCCGACTGAGGCCGAGATCATCACCCCGCGCGCCGAGATCCAGCAGATGTACGCCAGCGGCACCGGTTCGGTGCGTCTGCGCGCCCGCTATGAGCAGGAGCAGGGCGACATCGTCATCACCGCGCTGCCGTATCAGGTGTCCGGTTCCAAAATACTGGAGCAGATCGCGCAGCAGATGAACACCAAGAAGCTGCCCATGGTCGAGGACCTGCGCGACGAGTCCGACCATGAAAGCCCCACGCGCCTGGTGATCGTGCCACGCTCCAACCGTGTCGATGTCGAGGCACTGATGTCACATCTGTTCGCGACCACCGACCTGGAGCGCAGCTACCGCATCAACCTCAACATGATCGGTACCAACGGCCGCCCGGCGGTGAAGGATCTGCGCAGCATCCTCGGTGAATGGCTGGAGTTCCGCACCGCGACCGTACGCCGGCGCCTGGAACACCGTCTCGACCGCGTCACCCGCCGTCTGCACCTGCTGGACGGTCTGTTGATCGCCTTCCTCAACCTCGACGAGGTGATCCGTATCATCCGCACCGAAGACGAGCCCAAGCCGGTATTGATGGCCCGTTTCAAACTGAGCGAGGAGCAGACCGACTACATCCTCGACACCCGTCTGCGGCAATTGGCGCGCCTGGAGGAGATGAAGATCCGTGGGGAGCAGCGCGAGCTGGAGGCCGAGCGCGACGACCTGGCAAAGACCCTCGCCTCACCGCGGCGTCTGAAGCAGCTCATCCGCAAGGAGATCAGCGAGGACGCCGAGCGCTACGGCGATGCGCGCCGCTCGCGGCTGGTCGAGCGCGGGGCCGCCCGAGCCCTGGACGAGACGGCGCTGATCCCCAGCGAGGCGGTCACCCTCGTGCTGTCGGAGAAGGGTTGGGTGCGCGCCGCCAAGGGTCACGAGGTCGACGCGGCCGCGCTGGCCTACAAGTCCGGGGACGGTTTCCTCGCCGCGGCGCCGGGGCGCAGCAATCAGCAGGCGGTATTCCTGGATTCGACCGGCCGCAGCTACTCGCTGCCGGCGCACGCGCTGCCCTCGGCGCGCGGCCATGGGGAGCCACTCACCGGCAGGCTGAGCCCGCCCGATGGTGCCGTGTTCGTCGGCCTGGCGCTGGGTAATCCGGACGATCTCTATCTGGTCGCGAGCGACGCCGGCTATGGCTTCGTGGCGCGGCTCGAGGATTTGTACGCCAAGAACAAGAACGGCAAGGCCGTGCTCAACCTGCCGGCCGGCGCGAAGGTGCTGCCACCGCTACCCATCACGGACGTGGGCAGCGACCAACTCGCCGCCGTCAGCTCTGCCGGTCGTCTGCTGGTGTGCCCGCTGAGCGAGCTCGCACACATGGCACGCGGCAAGGGTGACAAGTTCTTCGCCATCCCCGCCAAGAAGGTCGCGGCGCGCGCGGAGTTCGTCGTCGCGGCACGCCCGCTGACGCCGGGCGGGACCTTGCTGGTGCGGTGCGGCAAGCGCTATCTCAAGCTCAAGGGGGCGGATCTGGATGCGTATCGTGGCGCCCGCGGCGCGCGCGGCGCGAAGCTGCCACGCGGTTTCCAGGGCGTCGGCGGTCTCGACGTCGAGGCTTGAGCACGTTGAAGAAAAAAGCTCATTTCAGTCACAGAAACACGCGGCAGACACGGAGATGAAACCGTGTCGCGAAGCGCCGGTTCGTCACCTGGCCGGTGGGGTGGACTGGTAGGTGAGGCGTACGATTTTGTCTGCGTTTTTCCGTGTGTTTCCGTGGCGCATGCGGTTTTTGGGCTGAATACATCCCCTGCCAGACACGCTGAGGGGCACCTTCGCTACGGCGGGGAATTATTCACAAGCACTGAACCGGCCCCTCGGGACAGGTTCGCCGCATCTCAATGGGACGTCACGGTACCGCGCCCGGCGCAGCCGTCGATGAGCTGGGGGGTGAGGTGGCCGGGGCGACGGTTGGCGCGACGGGCAGCGGCGCCGTGGCCTCGGGGTTGGTGCCCTGCAGCTCCTCCAGCTTCTTCAGGACCCGTTCGGCGCGATCGAGATTGGTGCGCGCCTGCTCGTTTTCGGGGTCCAGCTCCAGAATCTCTTTCCAGATGTCCCGCGCCTGCTCGATCTGACGTTCGCGATAGTGAACGCTGGCACGCTCGTTGGCCTCCTGCGCATAGGCGGCGATGGCGGCATCGATCGAGGCGCTGAGTTCCTGCAGCTCTGCGGTGTCGCCCTGCAGGCGGCGCAGTTCGGTCAGGGCGCCCTTGGCCCCCTTGAGGTCGCCCTGTGTCATGGCGGCCATCAGTGCGGTCCGCTGCTGGCGGATGCGTTGCTGGGGGGTGACGGTCGCGCGCGTCGGCGCTGCAGCCTTGGTGGGGGCGGCAGCCTTGGGCGGATGCTGGAGCGCCTCCAGGCGCTGGCGTTCGGCAGCGACGAATTCGGTGCCGTTCACCTGTACGGCGGCGGTGAGGGCCTCCTCCGCCAGACGCAGCTGCCCCGTGGCGATCGCCTGGTTGGCGCAGTCGCGCAGGCGTATGGCCAGTTCGCCCAGCTCCTGCCGCTCGCGCCGGCTCAGCCAGTCCTGCAGATAATCGCGCGCCTCCAGCGAGGCGCGCGCCTGCAACAGCGCCGATTTGTCCGCCAGATAGCGGGCGCGCGCGGCGTCCATCTGGCATTCGTTGGTGGCCAATCGCTGGGCGCGCGTCGCCGCGATCTCGCGGCGGGCATCGAGCAGGCGTTTACTGTACGGAAGCTCTTTGAGGGCCAGGTCCAGCGTGTCCTCGGCGCGGAACCATTCGCCGGCATCGCGCTGCTGACCTGCCAGTGTGACGACCTCATCCTCGAAGGCCCGGCGCGCGACATCCATCCGGCGTTCGGTCGCGGGCCCGGGGGCGGCCACCTGTTCCCGGCGCGCTTCGGCATAGCTGGCGATCGCGTCGCGGAGGGACTGGTCGTCCGGCGCGCCCTGCTGTTGGGGCAGCAGCGAACAGCCGGCGAGGAGGCAGCCGGCGAACAGGGCCGGGAGACGGGGGATCGTTGGGTGCACCTTCATCAGCCGGTGCGGCGGTGACCCTGCCACCACAACTGCTGTATCTGCCGCTCGAAGGCCTCCCGGTACGGGGGCGCCACGTCCTTGATGAGGTACGTGGTGACGGGGTGCTGGATGCCGCGTAGACGGATGGAGCGATGCCGGTGGGCGACGAAGCGGTCCGTTACGTCCGGCCGGGTATAGACCTGTTCGGTCACGACGATCTGACCGGCCTCTGCGGTCGAACCCAGACGCGACGCCAGATTGACGGAATCACCGACCACCGTGTACTCCATGCGCTCGCGGGCGCCCATGTTGCCGGCGAGCATACTGCCACTGTTCAGGCCCAGGCGGAAGCGTACCGGTGCCTGGCCGCGCGTCTCGCGCTGTTCGTTCTCCATGGCCACCAATCGCTGGATGGCCAGTGCACAGGTGATGCCATGGAAGCAGTGTTCGGGATCGGCCTGGGGAACGCCGAACACGAGCATGGCGCAGTCGCCGATGTATTTGTCGACCATGCCCTGGTTCATCTCGCAGGCGCTGACGATATGGGCGAAGTAGCGGTTGAGCAGATTCGCGATCTCTTCGGGATTCATGCCCTCGGCCATGCCGGTGAAGCCGGCGATGTCTGCGAACAGTACCGTGGCCTCGACCCGCTGCCCGCCGAGCTGGATGGAGTGACTGCCGGTCAGGACCTCGCGCGCCACGCTGGGCGAGAGATAACGTGACAGCGCCGTCTCCACCTCGGTCTTCTCCTTCATGTGCTCGGCGTAGCGGTTGAACGAGGACATCAGGTTGCCGATCTCGTCGTTGCGGCGCTCCGCGAAGCGGAAATTGTAATGGCCCTGCTCGAGGGCACGGCTGGCATCGATCAGCTCATGGATCGGGCGCGACAGCCGGCGGCTGATGAGGTGGGTGACGAACGCGCCGATGATGACCACCAGGATGCTGGCGAAGACGATGCTCTGGGTGGCGCTGCGCATGGACTGGTCCAGGGTCGAGCGGCTCAGGGTGACGACCACGTAGCCGGCGACGATGTCCTGGAAGCGCGCGCTGCTGGTGTAGGCGACCAGCATGCGCGGCGGGGCGCGGTGGTTCGGCCGACTGGTCCACTCCAGGCCACGCAGGTTGCGCGCGTCCACACCCGAGCGCTCACCGGCGTAGGGCGCGTCGGCCTGGAAGGGCGTCAGACCGGCCTCGGCCAGTACCTCGCCCGTGGCCGACAGGATGGCCGTGCCGAGGACATTGCCCTCGGCCGTCAGGTTGCTGGTCAGCACGCCGAGCGCCAGCCGGTCGTCGGTCAGCAGCGGGTCCAGTGCCGAATGTGCGATCTGGGCGGCGAGTGTGCTGCCAAGCTGATCGATCTGGCCACGCAGTACCTGGTTCTGGTGCTGGACGATGACGCCGGCGAGCATACCGATGCAGGCCACCATCAGCACCGAGATGGTCAGCGACAGTTTGTAGACGATGGGGATATGGGCCGGGTTGAAGCGCTGCAGAAAGGCCTTGATCCGCATCCAGGTACCGGGTCGCGGCAACGCTTGCGTGTGGGCGCCGTCTGCCGGGGCCACCGGTGCGGGGCCGGCCTGTGGATCTGTTGTGGTGCCGTTCATCGTCGTGGTCCTGGGGACTGGAGGCCGGGCTCATGAGGCGGGCGCCGGGCTATTGATATGCACGAATCATACCCCAGCGCCTTGAAATCCGCTGATCCCGCCCGCGCCCTCGTGCCGGCTGCCGCTCGGAGACGCCTGCGGTCCTCGATCGCCGTCTATTCAGTGACCCTTGAATATCATAGAGGTTTCACCATCGATGAAACGTATTTTCCTGTTCCTGGCCACCAACCTGGCGATTTTTTTGGTACTGAACATCGCGCAGCATCTCCTGGGCGTGGGGCGCATCCTGGCCGGACAGGGTGCGAACCTGGACCTGAATGCCCTGCGGATCTTCGCGGCAGTGCTGGGTTTCGGTGGTTCGTTGATCTCCCTGGCGGTATCGAAATGGACCGCCAAGTGCATGGTCGGTGCACGGGTCATCGGGACTCCGCACACCCCGGGCGAGCAGTGGCCGATGGCAATGGTCCGCCGCCAGGCGGAGCCGGCCGGCATCGGCATGCCGGGGGTGGGTATCGATGCCGCCCCGGATATGAACGCCTTCGCCACCGGCGCCTCGCGCAATAACGCCCTGGTCGCGGTCAGTACCGCCCTGCTCGACCGCCTGCGCCGGGAGGAGGTGGCGGCGACTCGCCCATGAGGTGAGCCACGTGGCCAACGGCGACCTGGTGACCCTCGGCCTGATCCAAGGTGTTGTCAACACCTTCGCGTCCTATGCGGTACAAAGCCGCGCTCGCCGGGCGGACAGGCACGCCCCGAGAGGTTAGAATAGCCCGCTTTCGTAATTCAGCCATGAGTTGAGCCATGTCGACCCTGATCCGTCCCTTCGCCGCGTTGCGCCCGGTCGCCGGTCACGCCGCTGATGTCGTCGCACCGCCCTATGATGTCCTGAACAGTGCCGAGGCACGCGCGCGGGCCCATGGCAGGCCGTGGAGTTTTCTGCATATCTCCAAGCCCGAGATCGATCTGCCGGAGGGCGCCGACCCGTACGCCCCGGCGGTGTATGCGAAGGCGGCGGAGAACCTGACGCAGTTGCGCCGCGAGGGTGTGCTGGTGCAGGACGAGCGGCCGTACTACTACATCTATCAGTTGCAGATGGGTGAGCATGTCCAGACGGGGCTGGTGGCGGTGGCCGCGGTCGCGGACTACGACACCAACCGCATCCGTAAGCACGAGTTCACGCGACCGGACAAGGAAGACGACCGGGTACGCCAGATCGACGCACTGAACGCGCAGACCGGCCCGGTGCTGCTCGCCTGTCGTTCGGATGCCGCTGTCGACGGATTACTGAACGCGGTCGCCGCTACAACACCCGAGGTGGAGGTCACCGCCGACGACGGTATCGTACATCGGCTGTGGGTGGTTCGCGATGAAGCGACGATCAACGAGATCACCCAGCGTTTCGATGCCATGCCGAATCTCTATATCGCCGATGGTCACCACCGTTCCGCCTCGGCCTCGCGCATCGCCGCTGCGCGCCGTAGCGCCAATCCGCACCATACCGGCGCGGAGCCGTACAACTATTTCCTCACCGTGATCTTCCCGCACGCGCAGATGCGTATCTTCGATTACAACCGGGTGGTGCGAGATCTGAACGGCCGCACGCCCGAGGAGTTTCTGTCCGAGGTCCGGAAGGTATTTTCCGTGGAGCCCAGCACCGACCCGGCACGGCCGGCGCAGCGCGGTGAATTCGGCATGTATTTGGGAGACCGGGGAGGGCATTCAGGCGGGCGATGGTACCGGCTGCGTATCGACCCCGAGCGCATCCCCACCGACCCGGTGGCGCGCCTGGACGTCAGCCTGCTGCAGGACAATCTGCTGCAGCCGCTGCTGGGCATCGATGATCCGCGGCGTGACGCACGCATCGACTTCGTCGGCGGCATCCGCGGTCTGCAGGGTCTGGAGAAGCGTGTCGACAGTGGCGAAATGCAGGTTGCCTTCGCCCTGTTCGCCACGCCGATGCAGGACCTGATGGCAGTCGCCGACGCCGGCGCGGTCATGCCGCCGAAGTCGACCTGGTTCGAGCCCAAGCTCGCCGACGGGCTGGTGTCGCACCTGCTCGACTGATGATCTCCGTCAGAGCGAGCCTTCCGAGAAGTCGTAGGTGAGGCCTTCGGCGGGTTCCTGCAGGAAATTGCCCTGGATGTACTGCACACCGTACTGGAACAGCACGGTGAGGCTGGTGGGGTCCTCGACGAATTCAGCGATGCACACCTTGTTCATGGAGCGGGCCATCTCGATGATGGATTTCACCATCGCCTGGTGACTGTCATCGCGCATGAGGTTGTGGATGAACTTGCCATCGATCTTCAGATAATCGACGGTCAGATGCTTGAGCAGCTGGAATGAATTCGGGCTGCTGCCGAAGTGTTCCAGTGAGGTCTTGCAGTGCAAGCTGCCTACCGCCGTCACGAAGGCCTTGGCGCTCTTGAGATACTTGCAGGCATCGGCCTCGGCGATCTCCAGCACGATGGCGTCGCTGGACAGGCGCGCGGCCTTCAGCCGTTCGTGGATCCACAGCGGCAGTTCGTGGTCATCCAGGGTCGGACCGGCGATCTTGATGAAGAAGACGGTATCGGCACCGCCGCGGCGGCGTTGGGCCAGTACCTCGATCGCCTTCGCCAGCACCCAGCGGTCGATGGCCGCGATCTGGCCGGTCTGGATCGCCACCGGGAGGAACTGCCCCGGACGGATGTCCTCGCCCTCACTGTCGCGCATGCGCAGCAGCACCTCGTACTTTTCGCTGACCTCGCCCTGCAGGCTGACGATGGGCTGATAGACCAGATGAAAGCGGTCTTCGGCCAACGCCTCCTGGATGAGATTGCTCCAGGCCTGCTCACGCTCCTTGCCAACCTGTTCGTCCGCCACCGGGTTGTGCAGGTGTACGCGGTTGCCGCCCGAGGCGCGTGCCACCTCGCAGGCCAGATCGGCGCGCGACAGGAGTTCCTGTGCCTCCGGCGAACTTTCGGTGATCAGGCTGATACCGATACTGACGGTGATGGTGACGCTGCGGCCCTCCACGTCGACGATGTGTTCCTCGATGGCGCGGCGCAGTGCCTCCGCCAGTGTCTGAGCCGCGGCGGCGTCGGCCGGCGTCAGCAGTACGGTGAAGGAGCTGTCGCCGAAGCGGGCAGCAATGCCCTGTTCGCCGACGTGCTCGCGGATCAGGTTGGCGGCGTCGCTGATGACCAGGTCGGCACAGCCCAGGCCGACCGATTCCTTGACGGTCTTGAAATTATCCAGCAGCACATACAGCAGGCAGCTGCCACCGGAGCCGGCCCGTGCATTGCCCGCCGCGTCCTCCAGTTCTTCCATGAAGTATTGGCGGTTGTACAGCCCGGTGAGGATATCCTGCTTGCTCAGGAATTTGAGTTTGCGCTCCAGCTCCTTGTCGCCCAGTGCCTGGTCGCGGATCACGATCTGGGTGCAGGGCTCGCCTTCGATGGAAGCCGGCGTGAATTCCATGCGTGCATTGAAACTGCCCTTGGCGTTGACGCACTTGACCTCGAGTTGCTGCTCAGCGCCTTCCTCCTTCGCGTAGGTCCGCAGGAAGTCCTTGAACGCCCCATGGCCCTCCGGCGCGACCGTGTCCATGATCGGCGTGCCTTCGATCTCGTCGAGGTCGTCGAATCCGAACATCTCCAGATACGATCGGTTGGCGTAGATGTGCATGCCATCGTGCACATAGGCGATGGCATCGCGCGAACTGTCCAGTAAGGCGCGGCAGCGGCGTTCGCTCTCCTGGTAGCCATTGCGGTGGAAGCTGAGCGCACGACGCATCTCCAGATTCCTCTGTTCGCGCGCCACCACCAGCTGCAGATGTTCCGGGTAATCAAAGGAGACCAGGTCCGTGGCGCCGGCGCGCAGGGCCTCGGTGACACCTTTTTCGTCAGCGGTCGCGCCGATCGCGATGACGGGGATTTCGGCTTTGCGGCTACGCAGCAGACCGACGAGTTGCTCCAGACCGAGCGCCTCGAGTTCCTGCGAACACAAGACCAGGTCGGGTGGCTGTTGTTCCAGCGCCTGCTCGAGGTCTTCCTGGTCTTCGACATAGGTGAAGCGTACCGCCTGGCCGGCGTTGCGCAGCACGTTGGCGATGGCTTCGGCGTCGTTCTGGGTTTCCTCGGCGATGATCAGGCGCAGCACCTGTTGTTCCTTGTTCACCGTATATCTCCGTAGGCTGCCCGGGGTCCTCGAGGGAGGGTAGGTCTGTGGGGGACTACTCCGACGTAGCGGCGTGTGCAGAGGGAACTGAACCGCGGCACCGGCGCCGGTCTGGCCCCGTTTTTACAGGAATCGCTACCGGTTTTCCATACTGCGGAATCCTGCTAGCATCGGAGTCGAAGAGTTGTTGCGGACCGTTACGATGCGCGAGCACCGTGGCGGGGGTCCGGCCTCGCCGAGGTGGGCCGCCATCAACTGGAGTCAGTCATGCAAGAGGTCATTGTCAGGGCAGAAGTCCCCGAGGACGTCCGGGCGATCGATGTAGTGAACCTCAGCGCCTTCCAGGGTGAGGAGGAGGCGCGCCTGGTCAGTGCGATCCGCCGTTCGGCGGACTTCGTGCCGGAGTTGTCCCTGGTTGCCGAACTCAACGGCCGCATCGTCGGCCACCTGCTGCTGTCGAAGGTCAAACTGCAGCGCGGCGGGGAGAGTCACGTGGTGCTGGCCCTGGGGCCGATGTCCGTGGTTCCCTCGCAATCGCACCGGGGTATCGGTTCGGAGCTGATCCGGGCCGCCACCCAGCGGGCCCGGGAGATGCGCTACGTGGCGATCGTGGTGGCGGGACAGCCGGACTATTACCAGCGCCTCGACTTCAAGCCGGTCTCCACCTGGGATCTGGTATCGAACCTGCGGCTGCCGGAAGACGCCCTGACGGCGATGGAGCTGGTCCCCGGTGCCTTGAACGGCGGGGGCAAGGTCATCTACCCGGACGTCTTCGCGGAAATCTTCTAGGGAATCTCTTCACCTAAACTCGCTTGGCATACGGGCGGTGTCCATGTAAGGGCGCCCCTAGAGCAGTTCCCACAGCGCCTCGAAGTCATCTCGCGTGCCGGCGTCCGTCCCTGCGCCGTGGTGCAGCGGATGGAACTGGAACTGCGCAAAGATACCGGTATTTTCCACCAGTTTGGTGAGCTCGACCCGCAGCTCCTTGCCGTGGCTGTTGACCAGCAGATGATCGCCCACCCGATAGGGGAGCGCGGCGGTGAGCAAGGTGGCCGGCTGATCGAGCGCCTCGATGGCCGGCAGCAGCAGGCAGCGGGTGTACTCGCCCGCCCCGCGTTTTTTGGCGCCTACCGCGACGGCACCCGGGGCCAGCATCTCCACTCCGAGTTCCAGCCCCTCAGCGGCGACCTTCATCCAGCGCACGACGCCGAGGCCGAGGTGAAAGCTGTCGAGGTCGGTGCTCTCGCGCAGGCCGAGCAGTTCACCCACCCGCGCCTGTGACCCCGCAGTGCTGTCCCACAGCAGCCGATAGCCACCGGCGCTGACGTTGACCATCTTCCAGTCGTGGGTGCGGTAGTCGGGTGCGCCGGGGGTCTTGGTGGATACCCCCGTCGGTGCGGTCGTCGATTGGAAGTCGATGTACTGGGTGGCCGCGGCGCGGGTGTGGGTGTCATGGAGGGGTCGGGCGCCGCCGAGCTCCCATACGTCGCGCGTAGTCCGCCGTACCGCGGCCGGCTCCTTCGCATCGAACCGGGCCAGGTTGTCGAACAGCCCCGGGTTCGCCGCGTCGCCGGCGAACGCGGCCTCGCCACCGATGAAATAATGGGCGGTGCTCAGGCCCAGCGCGACCACCGCGGTGGAATGCCGCTGGCGGCGCGAGAAGCGCCGTTTGGGCAGGACTCCCCAGGCCAGCATCAGGCGCCGCAACACCTGTTCATTCACCCGCTGCCCCGTCTGGCCGTCGCGCCGCAGGCTGCCAAGGTGGTCACGGACCACCTCGGCCAGGCGCGTCGCATTCAGGATGCGGCAGGTCTCGTCGCGGTATTCGGCGGCATGCAGCACCAGATAGATGGGTGGGACATCCGACTGGAAATCGACGACGAACCGGCCCGTGGGGTTTCTCGGTTCCGCCAGGCGCTCGAGCGTGGCATGCCGGCACCAGTCGGCGAGCCAGGCGTGGATCTGCTCCACCTCCCCCGGGCGGAGCCGGTACGGACAGGCCAGTGCCAGCAGGAGGATGCGCTTGTAGCACGCCTCGATGGTGTTCTCGACGGCGGGCTGCTCCGGATCCTGGATGGCGGTCGCGTCAATGCCGTCCGCTTCCGCGGCCTGGTAGAGGGCATGGATGTCACTCCATACACCGGTTGGATAGGGGGCATAGGTCTGGTAGGCGCGCAACAGTACCGTGCCGAGATCGTTCAAGGCGCGGTGGATCGCGACGGCACGGGTACGCCGGTTACCGAACCGGCCGCGTCCCTTGGCGCTGTCTTCGACCACGATGCGATAGCCGAGCGCCAGCTGTTGGGCGAGTGCTTGTGCCAGTTCGGCGATCTGCCGGCGTTTGTCTGTCAGCGGCAGCGGCTGACCGACGAAATGTGCCTTCATCGCGTCGGCGACCGTCTGCAGTGGTGCACGCAGGCGCTCGAGCATGGCGAGGCGCTGCTCGGCCGGCAGCTCCGTCTGGTTGGTCTCGATGAGGGTGTGGTAGAGCCGCCGACCGCTCTCGCCCAGGTTGGCGAGCGGCAGCGCGGCGATCCACCGTTCGACCTGGGCCGGTCGGCTGTCGAAGGAATCCGGGGTGGGTGCCTTACGGGCGGGGGTGCGCTGGTCCATGGCGTATCCGTATATTTCGAGCTGTCGCGGTCGCCGTTCGGCCGCGGCGTTTCCAGTGTTACGGCCGCGGACCCATCTTCTATAGGTGTACCCTCAAGAGTACAGGGCACCCTCTGCGGGCAAGGGCGTCTTGGCGGGTGCGTCCGCCTGTTCGCGCACCAGGCGCGGGACCAGGTAGCCGGGCAGGCGGGCGCGCAGCTCTGTCATCAGGGCGATGGCCTCGGCATCGGGCACCTCGAAATGTGCTGCACCCTGGACCCGGTCGAGCTGATGCAGGTAGTACGGCAGCGCCCCGGCCTCGAACAGCACCTCCGACAGGGCGCAGAGGGTGTCCGCGCGGTCGTTGATGCCGCGCAGCAGCACCGCCTGGTTGAGTACTGGCACACCGGCCGCCGCGGTCTGGCGCAGGGCCTGGCGCACGCGGGTGTCGATCTCGTTGGGGTGATTGGCGTGGACGACGAGGACGGCACCGAGGCGGCCGCCGGCCAGCGTCTCCAGCAGTCCCGGGGTGATACGCGCCGGCAGTACGACCGGCAGGCGGCTGTGGATACGCAGTCGCCGCAGGTGCGGGATGGCAGCGAGGTCCGTACACAGTGCAGCGAGCCGCGTGTCGCCGAGTGACAGCGGGTCGCCGCCGCTCAGGATGACCTCGGTGATGTCGGCATTGGCGGCAATGTAGTCGAGTGTCGCTGGCCAATGACTGCCGCCGGGGTTGGCCTCCGCATACGGATAATGGCGGCGGAAGCAGTAGCGGCAATGGACGCCGCAGGCACCGGTCAGGGTCAGCAGTACGCGGCCGCGGTATTTGTGCAACAGGCCGGGCACGACCATGGCGGCGGCTTCGTGCAGCGGATCGGGGCCATAGCCGCTCGGTGCGGCCGCACCTTCCGCCGCCTGGGGCAGTACCTGCAGCAACAGCGGGTCGTGACGGTCGCCGGGCCGCATGCGGGCGATGAAGCCACGGGGTACGCGCAGGCCGAAGAGCCCGGCAGCGGCCTCGGCAGCGGGTTCCGCCGGCAGCCCCAGCAGTGCGAGCAGTTCGTCAGCCCGGGTGACCGCCGCGGCGAGTTCGCGGCGCCAGACAGGTGCATGTTCCGAGTGCCTCGATCGCGGTATGATAGACGCCGTTTTGTTCATGGAGGGGACCTTCGGGTTTGTCCGGGCAGCGGCCGGTGCGCAGGTGCGAGTGTACACGCCTGTGGACGGTCGGCGAACGGGCGCCGCGGGTCCCGTCTCAGCGTAAATCAGGTCGGAAGGCGGTCGATGGCAACCTACAATACCAGTGAATTCAAGGGCGGACTCAAGGTCATGCTGGATGGTGACCCATGCGTGATCATCGAGAACGAGTTTGTGAAGCCGGGCAAGGGTCAGGCCTTCAACCGCGTCAAGCTGCGCAACCTCAAGACCGGCCGTGTCATCGAGCGCACCTTCAAATCGGGCGAGACCCTGGAAGGTGCCGATGTCGTGGATACTGACATGCAGTATCTCTACACCGATGGTGAATTCTGGCATTTCATGGTACCGGACACCTTCGAGCAGTTCGCGGCCGATGCCGCTGCCATCGGCGACAACGCCAAGTGGCTCAAGGAGCAGGATGTCTGCGTGATGACCTTATACAACGGTGTGCCGCTGGCGGTGACCCCGCCCAATCACGTCATCCTGGCCGTCACCGAGACCGATCCGGGTGTGCGCGGCGACACCTCCGGTGGTGGC
The DNA here is from genome assembly GCA_019911805.1 of Gammaproteobacteria bacterium. Taxonomy (NCBI): domain Bacteria; kingdom Pseudomonadati; phylum Pseudomonadota; class Gammaproteobacteria; species Gammaproteobacteria bacterium. The sequence continues at coordinate 40,646 of JAIOJV010000099.1, read as the reverse complement.
GGCAAGCCGGCCACCCTGGAGACCGGCGCCGTGGTGCGGGTACCCCTGTTCATCAACATCGGTGACCTCCTCAAGGTCGACACACGCAGCGGCGAGTACGTCGCGCGCGCGAAGGAATAGGGACGACTGCGCTCCGGACCTGATGTAGGGTGCGTCGAGGCGCAGCCTGACGCACCGGGTTCCCGCGCCACGGTGCGTCGCTGGCGCCGACGCACCCTACAGATCTTTTCGTGGATTTCGTGGCTGAAATGAGGTTTCCGGGATGAACAGGCGCCGCCCAGGACCGGAGACCGTTTCAACATGGCTTCGGGCCGGCGCCGGTGTGCGCCATGGCTGACTGGCGGCCCACCGCCGTGCTGGGCACGCTGCGGCTGCGGGCGCAGCTGTTGGCGCGGGTGCGGCAATTCTTCGCGGCACGCGGCGTGCTGGAGGTCGAGACGCCAGTGCTGTCCGCGGCAGCCACCCCGGCACCCTACCTCGACAGTCTCACGGTCGCCTATCACGGCCCGCATGCGCCGCCGTCCGGACGCTTGTATCTGCACACCTCACCGGAATTCCCCATGAAGCGTCTGCTCGCCGCCGGCAGCGGCAGCATCTATCAGCTCTGCCGTGTGTTCCGCGACGGCGAGGCCGGCGCGCGCCACAATCCGGAATTCACACTGCTGGAATGGTATCGCGTCGACTTCGACCTGCGGCAGCTGATCGATGAGGTGGAGGCCCTGCTGCGCAGTATTCTGGCCGGGGTGCGCGAACTGCCGCAGGCCGAGTACTGGAGCTATCGCGCACTGTTCCAGACCTATGCCGGGGTGGACGGGCTGACAGCCGACGTGGGTGCATTGCGCACCTGTCTGGAGCGGCACGGCCACCGCCCGCCGGCGGGCATGCCGGAAGACGATCCTGATCCCTGGCGCGACCTGCTGCTCACGCACGTCATCGAGCCGCAGCTGCGCGGTCTGTTGTTCGTTACCGGGTATCCCGCGAGCCAGGCGTTGCTGGCACGCCTCGAGGCCGGCAACCCGCTGGTGGCCGCGCGCTTCGAGTGTTATCTCGACGGGGTGGAGCTCGCCAACGGTTTTCACGAACTCGCGGATGTCGCCGAACAGCAGCGGCGCTTCGAACGGGAGAATACCGCACGGGCCGCCGCGGGCCGGTCGCCCGTGCCACCGGACGAATACCTGCTCGCGGCGCTGGAGGCCGGGTTGCCGGACTGTAGCGGCGTCGCGCTGGGTTTCGACCGGCTGATGATGTGCGCCGCCGGCGTGGCGCGCATCGATGAGGTGCTGGCGTTCGGGATTGCGCGCGCCTAGGAGCCTGTCGGATTTGAGCGATCGTAGCGAGCAAGATGGGAGAGCAGTCTCAAATCCGACAGGCTCCTAGAACGAAACTGGGGCCGCCCATGGCATGGGCGGCCCCGCGTCGCGAGGACAGGTGCGAAAGCGCAGACGTCAGTCGAACACCTCCTCGTTCGCCGGCAGACCGGGGTCGCGGGACCATTCATTCCACGAACCGAAATAGTTACGCACCCGCTCGAAGCCGGCCTCCTTGAGTGCGACATAGGTGTTGGAGGCGCGCGCGCCCTTGAAGCAGTAGATGATGATGTCGTCCTCAGGATAGAGGCCATATTCGGCGCACAGGGCGCGGATCTTGTCCGGGGATTTGAAATATGGGATCTGGCCATCGCGCTCCAGGAATTCATACCACTCCATCCAGAGTGCCCCCGGCAGACGTCCCTTGCGCGGCGCGAAATCCACACCATAAGGCGATGAACTCTTCGCGACCCATTCGATACGGTCGCGGATATCGAGCAGTTTGACGCCCGGGTCCTGCAGACACTTCAGCACCTCGTCACGGGTGGCGAGCATGTGCGGCTGCGGCTTGACGGCGAACGCCGTCGGGGTGGTCGCGACCGTGTCGGCATCCGCCGGCAGGCCTTCGTCCAGCCAGGCACTGAAGCCGCCGTCCAGGACGCCGGTCTTCTCGTGGCCGAGATAGCGCAGCAGCCAGTAGCCGCGGCAGGAGCCGCCATAGCGGCTGTCGTAGGCGTCTTCATAGACGATGGCGGTGGTGTCCGGGGTGAGGCCTATTTCGGAGAGCTGGTCGCGGAAGTGCGCGTGCATCTTCTCCAGACCCTCGGGCGTGGTCTCGGACAGATAGTAGAAGATATCCGGGACATTGACCGCGCCCTGGATATGGTGCTCTGCATAGTCGTCCCGGTCGCGGATGTCGATCAGCAGGACCTTCTGTCTCTTCATCAGCTCCATCGCTTCGCCGGGTGTGTACAGCAGTTTCTCGGTCATGACTCCGTCCTCATTCGGTGGTTGCTGGGTGTATGCCGCCAGGGGGCGGTATCTACGGACCTGAGACAGGCGCCTCAGTGGGTATGTTCGAAGCGCTGGGCAGCGGATTCGGTATCGGTCTCGCCGTCCTTCAGCGGCGGGCGTGCCGCGAAGGCGGGGAAGAACACGCGCTCCTCCTCATCGGCCCGCATGCCGTACATCTTGTTGTGCTGAAAGGGTGCGTTCATCATCACCTGGCCGCCATGCTCGCGCGCCTCGCGCTGCGCCATCTCGAGTTCCTCGGCAGCGCGGCCCTCCCAGGGCATCACGTAGTAGCGGGGGTGTGACTCTCCCGGCAACTGCAGCCACAGATAGATCTCGCGATTCCGTTCGTCCTTGGTGCGTGAGCCCAGCACCACCACTTCCTTGGCGTTGTTGAAGAATTCCTGACTTACGGGTTTGGGCAGCGACAACAGCTGGTTGTAGAGGAATAACGCGGTGCCGACCGAGGCGCCGAGATACAGCAGGCTGATAGCACGAAACAGATTGCTGCGCGTGGTCTTCATCGAGAACAATGCATAGCCCAGGCAGAGGATCAGATAACCGATGAGCAGAGTGACCAGGTGCGTGTGCATCATTTGTGTCCGTCGAAGTTATAGCTGCCGGTCGCGGTGGTGATGAGTTTTTTCGGCAAGGAGTTGACACTGCCAGCCACGAGTTCGCCATCCTCGTCGAGCTGAAAGCGGAACACGGTCAGCTCCTCGCCCATCTGCCGCAGTTCCACGTCCGATACCAGGATCTGCCGGCTGGCGCGCGCGGTACCGGACGGCTTGATGGTGGACACCAGCACCGTGACCGGTACCGGCCAGATGTCGGCGCGGTTGAAGTACATGTGCAGATTGACAGTGTACTCACCCGCCACGATGCCGCGCGAATAGGCGTTCTCGTAGTTCAGCTTGGAGACATCGTTGCGGAAGCCGATGTCATCGCGCAGCAGATTGAAGACCTGGCCGGCGAGATTGGAGTAGCCGACGGGATTGTCGCCCGGACCTTCCACCCACAGGTCCACATCCGCGTCGATGTCGTCGGGCCAACGCGCCTCGATCATGACATTGCCGGGCGCGGCCGCCTCTTGCTCGGTACGCTTCTTCTCCGGTGGGTTGATGTGCGGCAGCATGATGATCACCAGTGCGATGAAGCCGAGCAGCGCCAGGGTGATCACATCACGGAACACGACGTCGGAGTCGTCGTCGGCCTCCGCGTCGAAGGAGAAATGCTTGCTCATGCGGCGGGGTCGGGATCGGCCGCCTCCAGGATGGCGGCGATCAGATTGACGACGCCGGTGCGCAACATGGTGTAGTTGGCGTTCAGCCACAGGTTGGTGATCGCGCCGACCAGGGTGGTGTACAGGGCCACGCCCATGCCGTTGGTGAGCACCGCCACCAGCTTACCGACCTGCGAGGTGTCGCCGACGGCGTTGGCCGGCACCTGAGTGAGCACCATGATGAAGCCGATCACCGTACCCAGCAGGCCCAGGGTCACCAGGGCGGAGGCGATGTACCTGACGAAGGCGATCCGGGCGAACAGCTTGATCTCGAAGGCCTCCTTGACACTCTCACGGTCGCTGCGCGCGCTCAGCTCGGTGAAGTCCCGCAGCTTACCCTTGCCGCCGCTCTTGACGGCGTTGATCTCCCGGGTGGTCTTCCAGACGCGGTAGCCGCACAGCACCATGCCGTACAGGAACAGCAGCGCGATCACATAGGTGATGCGCGATGAGTCAGATTGGAATACCGGTACCACCAGGCCCTGCACGAAGAAAATCAGCAGAACCGTGAGCCCGACCAGATTGAAGGCCATCCAACGGTAAAACAGCAGATTGTTCCAATTCATGATTCCCCTTGCCCGTGGCGCGGTACGGTGGCCGCCTGTTCTGGTTGGTGGTGGCTGTCAAAGCCTGACGCGGTTGTTCAGCAAACCCTGTGCCACCGAGTTATTCGATTGATAATTATTAATAAAGTGGTACAGGCCGGGTGATTTGGCGTGCCCACGTTCCACTTCGGAACGGTACTGAAACGCCCCGCGGTAGCGGGCGCGTTTCAACGCACGACGCCCCGTAGCGCGGGATACCGGTTCCGCATCCGTTGCGGGCGCTGACGTTATCCGGGAAACTCCCCGCCCATGCAGGCACATACCTTTCAGGCCGAGATCGAGGTGGGCGCCGCTGGCATCCACTGCCGCGGGCCGTGGATCGTCGCGGAACTGGGTGCGGTGGCCCGAGAACTCGACCGCCTGCAGCCCGGTGGGAGCGCCCCGGTCGTGGTGGACGCCGCGGGCGTGGCGGCCCTCGATACTACCGGTGCGTGGCTGCTGCGGCGCCTGCAGCGACGGCTGGAACAGGCAGGGCGCGAGGTCCGGATCGAGGGGCTGAGCGCACCGTTCGCGGATCTGCTGGCGCAGGTCACCCAACTGGGCGGTGTCGAGCTGGCGCGGACGGAACGCCTCGGGCGCTTTGCCGAACTGGGACATCGGGTGGCGGAGGGGCTCGAACAGGTTTACACCTTCTTTGGCTTCTTCGGCGAGGTCGTGCTGCGTATGGGCGCCCTGGCGCTGACACCCTGGCGCGTTCGCTGGAATGCCGTCTGGACCGACCTGTACGCCGCCGGCGCGACCGCGCTTGGCATCGTCGGTCTGCTGTCGTTTCTGATGGGGGTGGTGTTTGCCTACCAGGGTGCGGTGCAGTTGAGCAGCTTCGGCGCCAACATCTATATCGCTGACCTGGTCGGCCTGGTGATGACGCGCGAACTCGGACCGTTGCTGGCGGCCATCATCGTGGCGGGCCGCACCGGCTCGGCCTACACCGCGCAGATCGGCACCATGAAGGTGACCGAGGAGGTGTCGGCGTTACGCACCATCGGTGTCGATCCGCTGGACCTGCTGGTGATCCCCAAGGTGCTGTCGCTGTGTATCGCGCTGCCGCTGCTGTCGGTGTTCGCTGATATCATGGGTGTGGCCGGCGGCATGGTCCTGTCGAAGGCACACATCGGGTTGAGCTTCACTGTGTTCCTGGACCGCATCCAGGAGGCGGTCTCGGTACGTTCCTTCCTGATCGGTATCGGCAAGGCGCCGGTATTCGCGCTGATCATCGCGTTGATCGGTTGCTTCCAGGGCTTCCAGGTCAAGGGTAGCGCGGCCAGCGTGGGGCAGCACACGACCATCTCCGTGGTGCAGTCGATCTTCCTGGTGATCGTCGCCGACGCGCTGTTCTCGGTGGTATTCAGCTGGCTGGGCATCTGATCCCAACAACCGGCTGCAGTCACGGACATGCAGGGAGGCTGACATGAATTATCAGGAGCAAGGCTTCCATTGGCCACGGAAGCAGACGGAATACGCTGACAATGAAACATCGTCGCGAAGCTCCAGCTTGGCACCTGGCGGGCAAGGGATATCTCGTCCAGCGTACAAATGGCCACGGAAACACACGGAAATACACGGAAGGTGGGGACACGGTGGGCTTTGCATTCCGTGTGCTTCCGTGTGTTTCCGTGGCCAATGTGGTTTCCGGGGTTGCGTAGGGGTGCGCCTGGTATGACGACAGACGCAGAGCTGGTACTGCAACTGCGCGGCGTGTGCACGCGCTTTGGCAGCTTCAGCGTGCACGAAGGCCTCGATCTGGATGTCCGCCGCGGCGAGGTACTGGCCATCGTCGGCGGTAGCGGCAGTGGCAAGACCACCTTGCTGCACGAGATGATCATGCTGCGCCGCCCGAGCGCGGGCAGCATCCGACTGTTTGGTGAGGAGATCGTTGCCGCGGGGCCGCGCGTACAGGCACGGCTGCGGCGACGCTTCGGCGTACTGTTCCAGCACGGCGCGCTGTTCAGCGGCCTGACCGTGCAACAGAACGTCGGCGTGCCGCTGCACGAACATACCGATCTGGATGCGGCCCTGATCGACGAGATCGCGCTGCTCAAGATCCAGCAGGCCGGCCTGCCCGTGGACGCGGCGCTGAAATATCCCAGCGAACTGAGCGGCGGCATGATCAAGCGCGCGGGCCTGGCGCGGGCCATGGCGCTGGACCCGCAGCTGCTGTTTCTGGATGAACCGACCTCCGGCCTCGATCCGGCGAGCGCCGCGGGCTTTGACGAACTGGTGCTGCGGCTGAAACAATGGCTGGGCTTGACCGTGGTGATGATCACCCACGACCTGGATTCGCTGTGGCGGGTCGCCGACCGCGCCGCCGTCCTGGGGGACCGCCGCGTGGTCGCCGTGGCGCCGATGGCGGAGCTTGCGCAGGTCGAGCATCCCGCGGTGCGGGTCTATTTCGAGGGACCGCGCGCGCGCGCCGCACAGCCGCGCTGAGGCCGTACGAGAACCAGCCAGATGGAATCGAAGCCGCATTACGTCATCGTCGGGATTTTTGCGCTGCTGCTGGGTACGGCGACGGTCGGGCTGAGCCTGTGGCTGGCCTTCGGCGACCTGACGGCCGAATACCGTACCTACCGCATCTACACCAACGAATCCGTCGCCGGCCTGTTCGTCGATTCGCAGGTGCGGTACCGCGGCGTCGACGTCGGCAAGGTGCGCGCGCTGGAACTGGATCCCGATAATCTTGAGCAGGTACGCATCACCGTCGACATCGCCGCCGATGTGCCGATCAAGGAGGACACCGTCGCCAAACTGACCGTGCAGGGCGTGACCGGCATCGCCTCGGTGGAACTGTCGGGTGGTACGGCCGCCGCGCCGGAGCTCAAGGCAAGGGCCGGCGAACCGTATCCCGTCATTCAGACGGTGCCCTCGTTGTTCTCGCGTGTGGATACCACCGTGTCCGAGCTGATCGGCAATCTCAACACCGTGGCCGCCGACCTGCATGCCCTGCTCAATCCCGAGGTGCGCGGTCATTTCACCAGTACGCTGAAGCACATTGCCGAACTCAGCGAGACGCTGGCCGGGCAACGCGAGGCCCTGGCCGGCAGCATCGAGGCGTTCTCGCGTTTTGCAGGCAACGCGGCTGATGCCAGCGCCCAGATGCCGGCCCTGGTAGCCCGTGTCGACACTGCGGTCATCGCGCTGGAGGCGATGGCCGAGGACATCGCCGCGACCTCCCGCGAGGTACGCGAGCAGGTACAACTGGGCGGTGACCGGTTGGAGGCGCTGGGCAGTCGCACGCTGCCGGAGACGGAACGGCTGCTCAGTGAGTTCCGCCGGCTCACGGCCAGCTTCCAGCGTCTCAGCGATCGCCTGGAGGAGGACCCGCGGGTACTGCTGTACGGTCCGCAACTGACGACCCCGGGGCCGGGCGAGTAGCGAGGATACGAACGATGCACAGACGTGGTCTGCCGTTTGCACTGCTGGCACTGCTGGCAATGGCCTGGCTGGCGGGTTGTTCCATTCTGCCCAAGCCCGAGCCGCAGACCTTCGAGCACTATGTCCTGGAGCCGCAGATCGCCCCGGCGGTGGGCCCGACGACGGGCGCCGGGCCGGTGCTGCTGGTCGCCGTGCCGCAGGCACGCTCGGACCTCGACACGCCCCGCATGGCCTATCGCCAGCAGGATTTCGACATCCGCTATTTCGCCCGCAGCCGCTGGGCGGAGACGCCGCCACAGTTGCTCCTGCCCGGCCTGGCCGAGGCACTGGAGCAGAGCGGTCGCTTCGCGGCCGTGCTGCGCGCGGGGTCACCGGCCACGCCGGGCCTGCGCCTGGACACCGAGCTGTTGGATTTCAGCCAGGACTTCCGCACCCGGCCGAGCGAGTTCACGCTGCGGCTGCGGGTGCAACTGGTCGATCTCACTGATCGGCGTGTCGTCGCCAGCCGCATCTTCGAGGTGCGCCGCGCCGCGCCGGAAGAATCGCCCTACGGCGGCGTGCAGGCGGCCAACGCCGCCTGGCAGGCGCTGCTGCCGGAGGTGGTCGAGTACTGCATCGCCAGCCTGCCCGCCGCCGGCCCGCGCTGAAACCATCATGCTGAGCGGTGTACGCATCGTACTGGTGCAGACTAGCCATCCCGGCAACATCGGTGCCGCCGCGCGCGCAATGAAGACCATGTGCCTGGAACAGCTGGTGCTGGTGCGCCCGGCACGTTTCCCGAGCGCCGAGGCGACGGCGCGCGCGTCGGGTGCGGATGATCTGCTGGCGCGCGCGCACTGCTGCGATACCCTGGAGGAGGCGGTTGCGGATTGTGGTTTCGTGGTCGGCGCAAGTGCACGGCTGCGCAGCCTGCCCTGGCCGGAACTCGATCCCCGCGCCTGCGCCGAACGGTTGCTCGCGGAGCGTGCACGGGCCCCGGTCGCGCTGGTGTTCGGACGGGAGCAGTCGGGGCTCACCAATGCCGAACTGGAGCGCTGCCACGTCCTGGTGCACATCCCATCCAACCCGGATTACGCCTCGCTCAACCTCGCCCAGGCGGTGCAGGTACTGACCTACGAGCTGCACATGGCCAGTCTGGGCCACGCCTGGCGCGGCTCACCGCCTGACTCCCCCGCCTGCACGGCCGCCGACATGGAACGCTTTTTTGCCCATCTGGAGCAGACGGTCATCGACCTCGAGTTCCTGGATCCGCAGCGGCCGCGACAGCTCGTGCGGCGGCTGCGACGTCTGTTTCAGCGCGCCCAGCCCGACGCCAACGAAATGAACATCTTGCGCGGTATCCTGGGCGCGGCTCAGGCCAAGGCGCGGGCCGCGCGCGGTGGCTGAGGAGAGCCGGCAGCTGCACGGATCGCGCCGCGATGACCGTCCTGTGCCCGGGGCTTCCTCGCTGCGGCGAGCGCCCCGCTGTCGCCCCCCGAACGAAGCCGGTACAATGGCCGCGCCCCGTGGTCGGTTTTGCCGGCACTCCCGCGGGATACGTGGTCCATGCTGCCAGCGGTGATCCGCCCTCTATGACATCCAGGTTCGGCCGCCTTCGGGAAGATGTGCGCTGCGTGTTCGATCGCGATCCGGCGGCGCGCAACACGTTTGAGGTACTCACCACCTATCCCGGACTGCACGCCGTGCTCGGGCACCGCCTGAACCACAAACTGTGGACCTTGGGCCTGAAATGGGTGGCACGCTTCGGGTCCATGCTGATGCGCTGGTTCACCGGCATCGAGATTCACCCCGGCGCCCGGATCGGCCGGCGCTTCTTCATCGACCACGGTATGGGCGTGGTGATCGGCGAGACCGCTGAGATCGGCGATGACTGCACCCTCTATCACGGCGTCACCCTGGGCGGTACCAGCTGGCAGAAGGGGAAGCGCCACCCCACGCTGGGCAACGACGTCGTCATCGGTGCCGGGGCAAAGGTCCTGGGACCGGTGATCATCGGTGCCGGCGCGCGCATCGGTTCCAATGCCGTGGTCCTCAAGGACATCGAGCCGGGCGCGACCGTGGTGGGCGTGCCCGGACGGGTGGTGACCCGCCGCGAGCCCGAAGACGACCGCCGTGCCGCCATCGCCCGCAAGATGGGCTTTGATGCCTACGGTACCACCAAGGACATGCCTGACCCGGTGGCGATCGCGATCAATTGCATGCTCGATCATATGCATGGCATGGATCAGCGGCTGGAAGAGGTGTGCAAGGGGCTCAAGACCCTGGGCGCGGAACTCGACGAGGTAGACCTGCCGGACCTCGGCGCCTGCGAAATCGAGAGTACGGGCGGGTCATCCGTGCCGCGCGAACCGCCGACAGGCGAGGAGAACAACGGCAGGGATGATGGCAATTCTTGACTGATTTACTAAGGTATGGCATCGTGGCAGGCGTCCTTACCAGTGGGCGGCCCGCGAACCGGGCTGCCGAAGTCAGCAGGCCGATCGAATGAAACTCACGACCAAAGGGCGTTACGCCGTCACCGCCATGCTGGATCTGGCATTCCATGGCGGTGGTGGGCCGGTCAAGTTGGCGGAGATCTCGGAGCGCCAAGGCATATCCCTGTCGTACCTGGAGCAGCTGTTTACACGGCTGCGCAAGGAAGGCCTGGTGGCCAGCACCCGCGGACCGGGTGGTGGTTACTCGCTGGGCCACCCCTCTGACCAGATCGCCGTTGCCGACATCATCGAGGCGGTCGACGAGAGCGTCGACACCACGCGTTGCGGCGGCCTGTCGAACTGCCATAACGACGAACGTTGCCTGACGCATGACCTGTGGACCGAGCTCAGCGATCAGATCCGCGGATTTCTCAGCCGGATCTCCCTGGGGGATCTGATGGCGCGCGGTGGGGTGCGGGAAGTGGCTGATCGCCAGGACCGCGCCGCAGGCAAGGGTGGCGTCGTGGAAATACCGGTTCCGTTCACCTCTGCGCGGGTGTAGGCGGCGGACCAGCCTGCGTCGGTGATGGGGGCTTCGGTCGTTCTTGTAATACAATAACCTTGCATATCGACAGGCCTTTCCGCGGTAGCGGTGGCCTGTGGCCCTGCCCGGAGGCCACTGCAGCGGTCCGTCGCAGACCGCGTCGCGGGTGCGGACAGAAATGATGAGATGAGATGTGACCATGACGGTAAAGACGCCGATCTATTTTGACTACAGTGCGACGACACCTGTGGACGCGCGGGTGGCGGAGGCGATGTGCGCCTGCCTGACGCGGGACGGTTTGTTCGGCAATCCGGCCTCGCGCAGCCACCCATTCGGTTGGGACGCGGAGGCCGCCGTGGAGCGTGCCCGCGCACAGGTGGCGTCGCTGGTCGCTGCCAACCCCAAAGAGATCGTGTTCACCTCGGGCGCGACCGAGTCAAACAACCTGGCCATCAAGGGTGCCGCCCACTTCTATCAGAAGAAAGGCCGGCATCTGGTGACGGTCAAGTCCGAGCACAAGGCGGTGCTGGACACCTGCCGGCAGCTGGAGCGCGAAGGCTTCGAGGTGACCTACCTGGATCCACAACCGAACGGCCTGCTGGATCCGGACATATTCGCCGCGGCCCTGCGCGCGGACACCCTGCTGGCGTCGGTGATGCATGTCAATAACGAGATCGGTGTCATCCAGGACATCCACACGCTTGGCGAGATCTGCCGTGCCAAGGGAGTGTTGCTGCACGTCGATGCCGCCCAGAGTGCCGGCAAGGTGCCGATCGATCTGGCCAGCCTGCCGGTGGACCTGATGAGCTTCTCGGCGCATAAGGCCTACGGGCCGAAGGGTATCGGCGCCCTGTACGTGCGCCGCAAGCCGCGCGTACGTCTGGAGGCGCAGACGCACGGCGGCGGCCACGAGCGTGGCCTGCGCTCCGGTACGCTCGCGACCCACCAGATCGTCGGCATGGGTGAGGCCTTCCACATTGCCGCGAACGAGATGGTTGACGAGAACAGGCGCATCCTCGCCCTGCGCGAGCGCCTGTGGGATGGCCTCAAGGATATGGAAGAGGTCTACATCAACGGCGATCTGACGCAGCGCGTGGCCGGCAATCTGAACGTCAGCTTCAATTTCGTCGAGGGCGAGAGCCTGATCATGGCACTCAAGGACATTGCCGTATCCTCCGGCTCCGCCTGCACCAGCGCCTCGCTGGAGCCGAGCTATGTCCTGCGCGCCCTGGGGCGCAACGATGAGCTCGCGCACAGCTCGATCCGTTTCACGCTGGGCCGCTACACGACCGCCGAGGAGGTCGACTACACCATCACCCTGGTGAAGGAGAAGGTGGCCAAACTGCGTGAACTCTCGCCCCTGTGGGAGATGTATCAGGAAGGCATCGATCTGAACACGGTGCAGTGGGCGGCGCATTGATTCAGAGGCAAGAGACAAGCGATTAAGAGGCAAGTGAAATCCTGTATTTTCTAGCTTGCATCTCGCACCTTGTCTCACGCGACCCGAAGCGCCGCCGTCTGAATACCACCGTAACTGATGAACGTTAGGGCAGCAATCGAGGACTAAGCCATGGCCTACAGTGACAAGGTGTTGGACCATTACGAGAACCCCCGCAACGTGGGGAGCCTGGACAAGAATGACACCCGTGTCGGTACCGGCATGGTCGGTGCACCGGCCTGCGGCGATGTCATGAGGCTGCAGATCAAGGTCAACGAACACGGCGTGATCGAGGACGCCAAGTTCAAGACCTACGGCTGTGGCAGTGCGATCGCCTCCAGCAGCCTGTTGACCGAATGGGTCAGGGGTAAGACCCTGGACGAGGCGAGCCAGATCAAGAACACCCAGATCGCTGAGGAGCTGGCGTTACCACCGGTGAAGATCCATTGCTCAGTGCTGGCCGAAGACGCCATCAAGGCGGCCATTTCGGATTACCAGACCAAGCAGACGGGTGGACAGGTGAGCAAGACGGCCTGAAGACGGGGTACGCAAGCATGGCGATTACATTGACTGCAGGTGCCGCCGAGCGGGTACAGAAATTCCTGGCCAACCGTGGCAAGGGTATTGGTCTGCGTCTGGGCGTGAAGACCACAGGCTGCTCCGGCATGGCCTATGTACTGGAATTCATCGATGCCATCGAGGCGGACGATCAGGTGTTCGAGAGCCACGGTGTGCAGGTCGTCATCGACCCCAAGAGCCTGGTCTACCTGGACGGTACCGAACTCGACTATGGCCGGGAAGGTCTGAACGAGGGCTTCAAATTCAGCAACCCGAACGTGAAGGACACCTGCGGCTGCGGCGAGAGCTTCAACGTCTGAGTACATCCCGGGCACACCCCGGGCGCGCAGTCATCACCGGCCCGGCCCAAATCCGATCCCCCTGATCCGTGGACCTCAAGCAGAACTACTTCGAACTATTCGGCCTGGCGCCGGGTTTCGGCCTCGACCGTGCGGTGCTCGACGCCCGCTACCGCGATCTGCAGCGGCTGGTGCATCCGGACCGTTTCGCCAGCGCGGGCGATCAGGAGCGGCGCATCGCCATGCAGCAGGCAACGCGCATCAACGAAGGCTACCAAGTACTGAGGGACGCCCTGGCGCGCGGCCGCTACCTGCTGGAGCTGCGCGGTCATCGTTTCGATGACGAACGCGCCACCCATCAGGATCCCGGTTTTCTGATGGAGCAGATCGAACTGCGCGAGGAACTGGCGGCGGTGCGCGACACCGCGGATCCTGGCGGTGCGCTCGCGGTTATCCTGGGGCGCATCGGCACACGCCTGGAGAGACTCGAGATCGAGCTCGGTGCCGCGCTCGCGCAGCCCGATGAGATACCCGCAGCGGCGTTGACCGCCATCCAGCACCTGCAGTTCTTCCGCAAGCTCGCCCACGAGGCCGAGGAACTGGAGGCCGAATTGGAAGACGAGCTCGGTGGCTGAGTCCGCGTCAACCACAAAGGACATAACCGGGTCCGCAAACCTGAAAACCGTATTGGCCACGGAAACACACGGAAGCACACGGAAGGCACTGAAATAAATTCTGATTGATCCAGGTTTACTCGATGCAGGGCAAATCCCGAGAGGATTCAATACTGAAAACCTCCGTGCCTCCGCGTTGAACATGTATAAAACGCTATAGATCCCAGCAGTGACGCAGAGTCGTGAAGCCCCGGTGCAGCGCCTGGCGGGTAAGATGGGCTGCTGTGTGAAGCAGTTGATCCCGTCCGTATTTTTCCGTGTATTTCCGTGGCCAATACGGGTTTTGGGATGACTATACCGTTCCTTCGTGTCCTTTGTGTCCTTAGTGGTTAAAATCGCTCCCTATGGCATTACTGCAGATCTCAGAACCCGGCCAGTCCAGCGCGCCGCACCAGCACCGGTTGGCGGTCGGTATCGATCTCGGCACCACCCATTCGTTGGTCGCGACCGTGCGCAGCGGTCTGGCGGACACCCTGCCCGACGACGACGGGCGACATCTGCTGCCATCGATCGTGCACTATCGGCCGGATGGCAGCCGTGTCGTCGGCGTCGAGGCCAGGGCGGCCGCGGCCCGGGATCCGCTGAACACCATCGCCTCGGTGAAGCGCCTGCTGGGCCGCGGCGTCGAGGACATCAAGACCCTGGGCACGCAGTTGCCGTACACCTTCGTGCCCGGCGTCTCCGGTATGCCGCGCATTCGCACCGCCGGCGGCGACGTCAGCCCCGTGGAGGTCTCCGCCGAGATCCTCAAGGTCCTGCGGATCCGCGCGGAGGAATCGCTGGGCGGTGAGCTCGCCGGTGCGGTCATCACCGTGCCGGCCTATTTCGACGATGCCCAGCGTCAGGCGACCAAGGATGCCGCCACGCTCGCCGGGCTGAACGTGCTGCGGTTGCTGAACGAGCCCACCGCAGCGGCGGTCGCCTACGGTCTGGACCGCAACAACGATGGCGTGATCGCAGTCTACGATCTCGGCGGCGGTACCTTCGACGTCTCCATCCTGCACCTGAACCAGGGTGTGTTCGAGGTCCTGGCCACGGTCGGCGACACCGCGCTCGGCGGTGACGACATGGACCGCGCCGTCGCCAGCTGGATCATGCGCGCGGCGGGCATCGGTGACGACGCCGACCACAAGCAGATGCGCCGTCTGCTGCGCGACGCCTGTGCCGCCAAGGAGGCCTTGACCGAGACCGGGGCTGTGCCGCTGCGGATAGAATTGATGGATGGCAGCCACTGGGAGGGTGAACTCACCCGTGCGCAGCTCAACGAACTGATCGACCCACTCGTCAGCCAGACGTTGGGTCCCTGCCGCCGCGCATTGCGGGATGCCGGCGTGAAGGTCGACGGGATCACCGCCGTGGTGATGGTCGGTGGTTCCACCCGCGTGCCGCGCGTGCGCGAGCGTGTCGGCGAGTTCTTCGGGCGTGCGCCGCGGGTCGACATCGATCCCGACAAGGTGGTCGCCATCGGCGCCGCCACCCAGGCCGATATCCTCGCCGGCAACAAACCCGGGAACGAAACACTGCTGCTGGACGTGATCCCGCTGTCGCTGGGTATCGAGACCATGGGCGGGCTGGTGGAGCGGATCATTCCGCGCAATACGACCATCCCGGTGGCACGCGCCCAGGAGTTCACCACCTTCAAGGACGGCCAGACCGCCATGGCGCTGCACGTGCTGCAGGGCGAACGTGAACTGGTATCCGACTGCCGCTCACTGGCGCGCTTCGAGCTGCGCGGGATCCCGCCGCTGGTGGCGGGTGCGGCGCGTATCCGCGTGGCCTTTCAGGTCGATGCCGACGGGTTGCTGAGCGTGACCGCGCGCGAGGAGACCAGCGGCGTGGCGGCGAGCATCGCCGTGAAGCCGTCCTACGGTCTGGCCGACAGCGAGATCGAGACCATGCTGCGCGATTCCATGACCCATGCGCACGACGACATGGAAGCGCGCAAACTGCGCGAACGGCGGGTCGAGGCCGACCGTGTCATCGAGGCCCTGAACGCCGCCCTGGCGGCGGACGGTGCCTTGTTTCTGGACGCCACCGAGCGCGCCCGCATCGACGCGGCGGCCGCCGCGCTCGACCGCCTGCGCCGCGGCGACGATGCCGGCGCCATCAAGCAGGCCATCGAGGCCGTCGAGCAGGCCAGCGCCGACTACGTCGCCCGGCGCATGGACGCCCATATCCGCCAGGCCATGGCCGGCCATGGGGTGGACGATTTCAAGTGATCATGAGTATGACCACAGGCGTCGCGTGGATGGGCGATCATACAAAATCATTGTTGGCCACGGAACCACACGGAAAACACAGAAAAACTCATTAGATAAAATTCCAGACCATGGCATTTGAGATGATCGCCGGACTTTTGCATTACGCACTATTCCGTGTCTTTCCGTGTGGTTCCGTGGCCAGCAATGATTTTCACAATACGAATCTGAGTAAGAGCAATGCCCCAGATCATTTTCCTGCCCCACAAACAAATCTGCCCGGACGGGGCGGTCATCCAGGTCGAGCCTGGCGTCACTGTGTGCGACGCCGCGCTCGCGAACGGCATCGAGATCGAGCACGCCTGCGAGAAGTCCTGCGCCTGCACCACCTGCCACGTCCACATCCGCGAGGGTGCCGAGTCCCTGAACGTTGCGGAGGAGACCGAGGAGGATCTGCTCGACAAGGCCTGGGGCCTGGACCCGGACTCGCGGCTGAGCTGCCAGACCGTGGTCGGCGACACCGACCTGGTCGTGGAAATCCCCAAATACACCATCAATATGGTCAGTGAAGCAGCGCCGAGGTCCTAGGGCCGAAGGGAACCCCCCCATGTTCCCGACCCCGCCCCTAGAACCTAGAACCTAGAACCTGGGACTTGAATGTATGCAATGGACCGACACCCTCGACATCGCCATCGCCCTGGATGAGGCCTACCCGGACGTGGATCCGCTGCGGGTCAATTTCGTGAATCTGCGCAACTGGGTCCTGGCCCTGGAGGGTTTCGACGACAATCCCGACCGGAGTGGCGAGAAGATCCTGGAAGCCATCCAGATGGCCTGGATCGAGGAACGCGACTAGCCGGATGCCGCTGCCGCTGCAATTGCCCGTGATTGCCGGCAGCGGTACACTAGGGTGCTGGAGTTCTATTCACTAAACCCGCGTTTAGCCGCGGGTTTATGTTATCTTCCCCGGCAGCTCGCGGAGCCCCGTGCCATGGCCGTCGAGCGCACCCCGTCCATCATCAAGCCCGATGCGGTGGCCAGGGACGTCAGTAACGAACTCTGCCCGCGTACGCGGTGATCGTGTAGTAACCACAAAGGGTACCAAGGGCACAAAGGTTTCCGGAATCTCTGATTTATCCGTCATTGCGAGCGTAGCGACAAAGCAATCGCCAAGCCCTTGATGCATCAGCTGGGAGAGTGCTTCACTTCGCTCGCGATGATGGCTTCAATGAGTTGATCAGAGATACCTTTATTTTCAATCCGATCTCCTTCGTGTACTTCGTGTCCTTTGTGGTTAAAGTGAATTGATTGTAAGGCTGCATGACGCATACGGCTGAAATGACCGACACCACCAAGATCAATCTGCTGAATTTCGATCGCCAGGGGCTGGAAAACGTCTTTTCCGGTCTCGGCGAGAAGCCGTTCCGTGCGCGGCAGATCCTGCAGTGGGTCTATCAGCGTGGCGTCGACGACTTCGCTGCCATGAGTGACCTCAGTAAGGCCCTGCGCGCGCGTCTGGTGGATCTCGCCGAGGTACGCCTGCCGGACGTCGCGCTGGACCAGAAATCCGATGACGGTTCGCGGAAATGGCTGCTGCGGCTGGCCGACGGCAACTGCATCGAGGCCGTCTACATCCCCGAACGCGACCGCGCCACGCTGTGCGTGTCCTCGCAGGTCGGTTGCGGGCTGAACTGCAGCTTCTGCTCGACGGCGCAGCAGGGCTTCAACCGGGATCTGACCACCGCCGAGATCATCGGCCAGGTGCTGGTTGCCAGCCGGCTGCTCACCGCCGACGGGATCAGCTGCAACGAGAACGGCCGCGCCATCAGCAACGTCGTGATGATGGGCATGGGCGAGCCGCTGTTGAATTTCGACAACGTCGTGCCGGCCATGCGGCTGATGCTCGACGATCTGGCCTTCGGCTTGTCCAAGCGCCGGGTGACGCTCAGCACCTCCGGCGTCGTTCCCGAGCTCGACCGGCTGCGCGAGGCCTGCGATGTGGCGCTGGCGGTGTCGCTGCACGCGCCCACGGACGAACTGCGTGACGAACTGGTGCCGATCAATCGCAAGTATCCGATCCGGGAGCTGCTGGCTGCCTGCCGGCGCTATGTCGGGGACGGCTCGCGCCGCCGTGTGACCTTCGAATATGTCATGCTCGATGGCATCAACGACAGCGACGAACAGGCGCGTGCACTGGCCAGGCTGCTGCGCGACGTGCCGGCCAAGGTCAATCTGATTCCCTTCAACCCGTTCCCGAACACACGCTACCGCCGCAGCCCGGCGGAGCGCATCGCGCGCTTCCAGCAGATCATCGTCGACGCCGGTCTGGTGACCATCACCCGCAGGACCCGCGGCGACGACATCGACGCCGCCTGCGGCCAGCTGGCCGGACAGTTCCAGGACCGCACGCGACGGCGCCTGCGTGCCATCGGGGTGGCCGCACAACACCTGCAACAGGATGTGGTTTCATGAGACAGCTCGGAATGGCAGCCGTCCTGGCGGCGGCATTGATGGCTACCGCCTGCACGCAGAACACGAAGGATTATCCGCCCGGCCAGAGCCCGGCCGAGATCAACGTCGAACTGGGCCTGCACTACATGCGCGAGGGCGAGAAGAACGCCGCCATGGAGAAGTTCCAGAAGGCGCTCGAACAGGAGCCGAACCTGGCGGCGGCGCACAGCGGCATCGCCGTGCTCTACGAGAGTCTGGGTGAGACCGCCAAGGCGGATCAGCACTTCCGGCGCGCCGTCAGTCTCAACCCGAAGGATGCGCGTGCACAGAACAACTACGGTGCCTTCCTGTGCCGGGATGACCGCTGGCCGGAGGCCGAAAGGCATTTCCTCGCAGCGGCCAACGAGCCGCTGTACGACGCCCCGTACATGGCGCTCACCAACGCCGGCATCTGCGCCTACGGCGCCAAGGATGTCGCCAAGGCCGAACAGTACTGGCGGCGGGCGCTGGAACTGAATCCGCGCTATCCGGCCGCGTTGCTGCAGATGGCGCGCCTGGGGGTCGAACAGAAGCAGTACATGAGCGCGCGCGCCTATCTGCAGCGGCTGCACGAGGTGGTGCGGCCGAGCGCCGAGAGCCTGTGGCTGGGCATTCAGACCGAGCGCGCCCTTGGCGACCGCAACGCCGAGGCCAGCTACAGCCTGCTGCTGAAGAATCACTTCCCGCAGTCCCCTCAGGCCAGGCAGCTCCAGGGCAAGGCGGCCGATGAGTGATACGCCCGTAACCAAGGCACCTGTAACCGACACGCCTGGCACCGAAACCGCTGGCACCGTGACGGTTGACCCTGCAGGTGTAGGGCCGCTGTTGCGCGCGGCCCGCGAGGCGCAAGGTCTCTCCACCGGTGCGATCGCGGTCCAGCTGAATCTGAACGTACGCACCGTCGAGGCACTGGAGCAGGACGACCACCGGCGGTTGCCCGCGCCCATCTTCGTGCGTGGTTACCTGCGTAACTATGCACGCCTGGTCGGAGTGGCTGAAGATCGGGTGCTGGAGGCCTATCAGGCTCAGGCACCGACCGAGCCGGCGCCGCGCAGTATCGGCCTGCCGCGCCGGCGGCGCCTGAGCCTCCGTGCGCCGCGCATCCCCTGGACGGGGCTGTTCACGCTGTTGCTGCTGGGCGCGCTGGGCCTGCTGGCCTGGGAATTCGGGCCGACCCTGGTGGCGCGTTTCAGCGACCAGGCGCCATCGGCCGAGGCGCCGGCGGCATTGACCCTGCCGCTGCCCGATGGCGACGCGGCGGACAGCGGTGACCAGGCACCGTCGGTGGCGACGGACCCGCTGGATCTGGTGCCTCCCCCGACACCCCTCCAGACACCCACCACATCCATAGAAGAAGATGGCGGGGCGGTCACCCCTCTCGATGAATTCGAGCCGGTGCTGCCGCCGGAGGCCGGGATGGAGCCCGACGCACCGCCCGTGACCGAAGCCGATACGCTACCCGATGCCGCGGTTGCGGCGCTTGCAGAACCGCCGGTCACCGCAGCGCCTGCCAGCGTGCCGGCCGCGCCGGAGGAGGTGCAGTTGGAACTGCACTTCACCGATGACAGCTGGGTGGAGATCAACGCCGCCGACGGCACGCGCCTGCTGTACGGTCTGATGCGCAAGGACCAACGGCGCAGCGTGGCGGGGCAGGCGCCGCTGCGGGTGCTGCTGGGCAATGCCCAGGCCGTCGAGCTGCAGGTCGACGGTGTACCCTTCGATCTGGCGCCCCACACACGCGAGGCGGTTGCCCGCTTCCGTCTGGACGCCGATCGTTGATGCCGGCGGCGCCGGTTTTAGCGGGGTTCCCCCCGGTTTCCGATCCACGCTCGACACGCATACAGCCCATGTCACAATCACCCAAGACACTGCAGGCCATCCGCGGGATGAACGACATCCTGCCCGGCGAGACCGGTGCCTGGCAGCAGCTCGAGGCCCGCTTCCGTGCATTGCTCGGCGCCTACGGCTACCGTGAGATCCGCATGCCGGTGGTCGAGAAGACCGAGCTGTTCAAGCGCTCCATCGGCGAGGTCACCGACATCGTCGAGAAGGAGATGTACACCTTCGAGGACCGCAACGGCGACAGCCTGACGCTGCGTCCCGAGGGTACCGCCAGCTGCGTACGCGCCTGCATCGAGCACGGCCTGCTGCACAACCAGGTGCAGCGGCTGTGGTACATGGGGCCGATGTTCCGGCACGAGCGCCCGCAGAAGGGCCGCTACCGTCAGTTCCATCAGCTTGGTGTCGAGGCCTTCGGCATGGATGGCCCGGATATCGATGCGGAGCTGATCCTCATGACGGCGCGCCTGTGGCGCGTGCTCGGACTCACCGACGTCGCGCTGGAGATCAATTCGCTGGGCACCGCGGCGGCGCGCGCGGCCTATCGCGACGTCCTGGTCGCGTACCTGAGCGCGCACCGCGCACAGCTCGATGAGGACAGCCAGCGGCGCCTGCACACCAATCCGCTGCGCATCCTCGATAGCAAGAACCCCGTCATGCAGGGCCTGATCGAGGCCGCCCCCCGGTTGGCCGACCACCTGGACCTGGAATCGCAGGCGCATTTCGCCGCGTTGCGTGCCCTGCTCGATGCCGCTGGTGTCGCCTACCGTGTCAACCCACGCCTGGTGCGCGGCCTGGATTACTACAGCCGCACGGTATTCGAGTGGGTCACCGATCGCCTCGGTGCGCAGGGCACGGTCTGTGCCGGCGGTCGCTACGATGGCCTGGTCGAATACCTGGGTGGCCGGCCCACGCCGGCGGTCGGCTTCGCGCTCGGCATGGAGCGTCTGGTTGCGTTGCTCGCCGATCTCGACGTGCGGCCGGACGCCCCGGCGGTGCATGCCTATCTGGTGCTGGTAGGCGAGACCGCCCAATGCCAGGGGCCGGTGCTGGCCGAACGCCTGCGCGATGCTGTGCCCGGCCTGCGCCTGCAGGTAAACTGTGGCGGTGGCAGTTTCAAGGGTCAGTTCAAGCGTGCCGACCGCAGCGGTGCGGCCTGGGCCCTGATCGTCGGCGAGGACGAGGCGCGGTCCGGCCGCATCGGCATCAAACCCCTGCGCGGCACGGCCGGGCAGGAGACCCTGAGCGAGGCCGACGCGATCGCGCGGCTGGGGGAGTGGGTGGGGCGTGAGGAGTGAGGAGTGAGGAGTGAGGAGTGAGGAGTGAGGAGTGAGGAGTGAAACTTCTTTATGGCCACGGAAGCACACGGAATGACACGGAAAACTCAATGAGCAAAAGCCCAGGTTGTGAGCAAGTGGGTTGATTACTGGGCTTTTACCCAAGCATTTTTCCGTGTTGTTCCGTGGATTCCGTGGCCAAAAAAGTGTTTGTGTTTTTTGCCTAACGCCTAACGCCTAACGCCTCACTCCCCACCACCCGAAACAATCTGCAATACGGAGTCCGTCCAGTGGAGATCTATAGAACCGACGAAGAACAAGGCGAGGCCCTCAAGGGCTGGCTGCGCGAGAACGGTCTGCCGCTCATCACCGGCGTGCTGCTCGGTCTGGCCGCACTGTTCGGTATCAGGGCCTGGACCGAGTATGGCGACCGCTATGCGGAGGGGGCGTCGAACCTGTATACCCAGTTGGTTGCCGCCATCGGTGCCGGCCAGCCGGAAGACGCTGCCCGCGCCTACGACGAAATGATCAAGGAATTCCCGGGTTCGGAATATGCGGTGCTCGCCGCCCTGCAGATGGCCAGGGTACAGATCGAGCAGGACGACCTCGCCGGTGCCCGTGGTCAGCTGCAGTGGGCCTACGAGCATGCCAAGGATGAGGGGATCAAACACAGCGCGCGCCTGCGCCTGGCGAGGGTGCTGCTCGGCAGTGGCGATGCCGATGCCGCGGAGCAGCTGATTGCGGGGGTCGATGCGCCGAGCTACACGGTGCTGTATGAGGATCTGCGTGGCGACATCGCGCGCGCACGCGGCGACCTGGAGGCGGCTCACGCGGCCTACGAGCGTGCCCTGGCGGCGGCGCCGGAACAGTTGTCGGGGCGCGCCCTCATCGAGGCCAAGCGCGACGACACGGTGCGCGTGCCTGACGCCGGCCCCCAGTCATGAGACGCCTGCTGCCCGTTGTACTGTTGGCGCTGGCCGTTGGCGGGTTGAATGGCTGCGCCTGGCTGCGCGGCAAGGACAATGTCGAGCCACCTGCCGAACTACCCGAATTCGAGCCCCGTGTGCAGTTGCAGTCGCTGTGGGAGCGCGATATGGGCGCCGGCATCGACGCACAGTTCCTGCGATTGCGCCCGGCCGTGGATGGTGGACGGGTGTTCGCCGCCGACCGCAAGGGTAAGGTCAGTGCCGTCGATGCGGCCAGCGGTAAAGGCATCTGGGAGACCAGGACCGGCATCGCCGTGTCCAGCGGCGTGGGTGTCGGCGACGGTCTGGTGCTGGTCGGCAGCAGCGAGGCCGATCTGGTCGCCCTGGACTGGAATGACGGTCACGAGGTGTGGCGCACGACGCTCACCAGCGAGATCCTGTCCGTACCGGCCGCCGGCAACGGCAAGGTGGTGGTGCAGACCGTCGACGGCAAGCTGGCCGGGCTGAATGCCGCCGACGGCAAACGTGTCTGGGTGCTCGACCGCAGCGTGCCGGTGCTGTCGCTGCGGGGTACCAGTTCACCCGTGCTGGTCCAGGGGGCCGTGGTCGCCGCGTTCGACGACGGCAAGCTCGCCGTGCTGGACCTGGAGCGTGGCCTGCCGGTCTGGGAGACCGGTATCGCCATTGCCCGCGGCCGTTCGGAACTGGAGCGCATGGTCGACATCGACGCGCCGCCGCAGGTCTGGGGAGGAACCATCTATGTCGCCGCCTACCAGGGCCGCGTGGCCGCCGTCGAAGGCAACAGTGGACGCGTGTTGTGGTCGCGCGACATGTCGTCTGCAGCCGGCGTGGGGGTCGATTTCAGCCAGGTGTACGTCACCGATGACAGCAGCGATGTGTGGGCGCTGGAGCGCGGCAACGGTGCCTCCGTCTGGAAACAGGATAAGTTCCAGCGGCGTGCACTGACCGCGCCCGTACCTTTCGGTGAATATGTCGTCGTGGCCGATTTCGAAGGCTATGTGCATCTGCTCGCGCGTTCCGACGGCGCCATCGTCGGCCGCACGCGCGTCGATCGCAAGGGCGTGCTGGCCACGCCCGTGGTCGATGACGACACCCTGTTCGTCTACGGCAACGGCGGCAAGCTGGCAGCGTATAAAATCAGAGGGGCTGGGGACTAGGGACCAGGGACGAGGATGGAAAACTACCCGCCAGCAGGCGCAATGCGCGAGTGATACGCCGTGTGGAGCGGGTGTTCCATATCCAAGGTCTGATGGCACGTACTCAAACCCTTCCTTCTAGGCCACGGAATTCACGGAACAACACGGAAAGAAGTTACGATGTAAACTCAGGATCATCACCCACGGTTTGGTTTCCGGGCTTTGTACAGTGAGTCTTTTTCCGTGTCATTCCGTGTGCTTCCGTGGCCATTTTCCGGGACATCAGCGTACGTAAGCGCCATGCTGTCCAAAGTCCATTCTCCGGTCGTCAGCCCCCAGCCCCCTGGCCCCTAAGATTCCTATGCTTCCCGTCATCGCCCTGGTCGGTCGTCCCAACGTCGGCAAATCGACACTGTTCAATGTGCTCACGCGCAGCCGTGACGCGCTGGTCGCGGGTACCCCTGGACTGACGCGCGACCGTAAGTACGGCGAGGGCAAACTCGGCGGGCGGCCCTATCTGGTGGTCGATACCGGCGGTCTGTCCGGCGACGAGACCGGCATCGACGCACTCATGGCCAAGCAGTCCTGGCTGGCGGTGGAGGAGGCCGATGTCGTGTTGTTCATGGTGGATGCGCACGCTGGTCTGACCGTCACCGATGAGGCCATCGCCACACGCCTGCGCCGCGCCGGCAAGTCCGTCACCCTGGTGGTCAATAAGGTCGATGGCTGCAACAGTGCGGTGGTCACCGCGGAGTTTCATCGCCTGGGGCTGGGCGAGCCGTTGCCCATTGCCGCCGCCCACGGCCAGGGCGTGCCGCAGCTGATGGATCGTGTACTGACCGGCCTGCCGGAGCCGGAGGTTGGCGAGGCGGCCGCGCCGGAGCACGATGACAGTATCCGCATCGCCCTGGTCGGCCGCCCCAACGTCGGCAAGTCCACCTTGCTCAACCGCATCCTCGGCGAGGAACGCGTGGTCACTTTCGACCAGCCCGGTACCACCCGCGACAGCATCTACGTACCCTTCGAGCGTGACGGGCAGCGCTATACCCTGATCGACACCGCCGGCGTGCGACGCCGCGCCCGCGTCAGTGAGGCCATCGAGAAGTTCAGTGTCATCAAGGCGCTCCAGGCCATGGAGGCGGCGCACGTGGTGATCCTGGTGCTGGATGCGCACGCGGGCTTGAGCGAGCAGGATGCGACGCTGGCCGGCTACGCCGCCGATTCCGGGCGTGCGCTGGTGGTGGCGATCAACAAGTGGGACGGCCTCGACCCGGACGCGCGCAACTGGATTCGCCAGGAACTCGACCGGCGCCTGCCGTTCATCGGTTTCGCCGAGTTCCACTTCGTCTCCGCGCTACACGGTTCGGGTGTCGGCGACCTGTTCAGTGCAGTACGGCGCTGCTACCGCTCGGCCACGACGAAGTTTTCCACGCCGCAGCTCACGCGTATCCTCGAACAGGCGGTGTTCGCGCATCAGCCGCCCCTGGTGCAGGGCCGTCGCATCAAGCTGCGCTACGCCCACCAGGGCGGGCAGAATCCGCCACTGATCATTATCCACGGCAACCAGACCGAGCACGTCCCCGAGGCCTACCAGCGCTATCTGGTGAATGTCTTCCGCAAGGCGCTCGACATCGTCGGTACCCCGGTACGCATCGAATTCCGCACCGGCGAGAACCCCTTCAAGGACCGGCGCAACAAACTCACACCGCGACAGCAGGCGAAGCGCAAGCGCATGGTGCGCCATATCAAGAAGAAGGGCTGAAGCAAGGGTGCTAGGTGTTAGGCGTGAGGCGTGAGGAGTGAGGAGTGAGGCGTAAAAGACAAACCTTTTTTAGCCACGGAAGCACACGGAACAACACGGAAAAGGGCTTTTGCAAAATCCCAGCAAGCAAGCTGCCCGGTTACCACCAGGGCTTTTACATGAAGTAGTTTCGACTTGATCTGACACCTGACTTAAAAAAGTGAGGGTTACCGGTTCTGATGGAAGTGCGAACTCACCATCGGACCCGGTAACCCTCATGCTCACAAACTGGGCTTTTGCTCAGTGAATTTTTCTGTGTTTTTCCGTGTGGTTCCGTGGCCAGAGATGGGTTTTATTTTTCTCCTCACGCCTCACGCCTCACCCGCCACCAGGTTACTGTGTCTCTTCCACCACCTCGAATGCCGAGAATTCCACCTCGGTACGACGGTTCGGCCCCAGGCATTCGATCAGCGCCCGCCCGGTCATGCCCTCACAGTTCACTACCGGGTTTTTCGGACCCATGGCGGCAGTCTCCATGATATCGGTCTGGATACCCTTGCCCGCGAGATAGGTCTTCACGGCGTCGGCGCGGCGCTGCGACAGGCCCATATTGTAGGCCTCGCTGCCGATGCGGTCGGTGTAGCCGGTGATCTGGATGCGTGGATCCTTCTTGCCGGCCAGTTCGGCGGCCATCTCGTCGAGCTTGGCCTTGCCGGAGTCGGTCAGTTCGGCCTTGTCGAAGCCAAAGTAGGTGTCGGACTCGAGACTGATGCGCACCACGGTCCGCCGGGGCTCGGGTGCGACTGCGACCGGTGCCGGTTCCTCGACCTTGGCGATCAGGTGCGGCTCGCATTCGGCGATGGCCTTGTCCTTGGTCCAGGAGGAGGTGTGCCAGCATTCCCCGAAAGCGCTGCGCCAGATGGTGTTGCCAGAATTGGCGGCGTAACCCTGGTGGGAATCCGCGGCTGCCGGTGTGGCGAGCGCCAGCCCCGCCGTGAACAGGGTGGTCAGCAGGGTTGTGTACAGGGTTCGATTGTTGTTGGTGGTCTTCATGGTTGCTTCTCCTTAGCTGAAAATCGGATCCCGGACGATGTGCCGGTGGTCCGCGATCGGGCCGGTAACTCGGTAGGGGTGCGTGTACGACAGGGAATGGGCAGTACTTCAAACAATGGCGCAGTCCCTGCGACCTCCATAAGACACAGCATAGGAGACATACGCCGTCTGTCAAATGATCGACGGCAAGGGTACGGCGGCTGTGACGGGTTTATGACACATGTCTCCGTCTACAACACGGTGGAGTGTACGTTGCCCTGCCCGTCCCGTCGATACCCACTGCCTGCCGGCCGCCATGTCTGGATCCGAGCCCGGGCCCGGCAACCCGGTCGACGACAAGGATATTTGTGCTCCATCACGTTGGCCCGTTACTTGAATGGCAGGTCCGGCAGTAGCCGGTGGATTGTCTGCGCGAGTCGGGCATCGGCTTCCTGGATTCAGCCGCTGTGTATCCATCTGGACGCAGGGCGGCGTGCAGGTGACACCGTTCATACGGAAGGTGGTCGGACATGGTTTGGAGTTCAAGGCATTCAAACACCCTCAAGACCCGGCGCGTGCATGCGCGTTGCGCGCGAGTGCTCGAGCGGGGTGAAATGCAGCACTGCGGGAGGCTTCCCGGCATGACATGGAAATTTCTGGCTGGCACCGCCCTGGCGGCCCTGAGTGTTGCGGTGCTGGCGGGGCCGCCGAAGTACGAACCGCCGCCGCTGACCTACCAGATCGTCGCCGTGCGCCTTACCGGGGGTGGCACCGACGAGGCGGGCAGCGTACTGCTCGAGCAACAGACCGGTCGCACCTGGGTCCTGGTGCAGCGCGGCAGTGCCCCGCCGTCCTGGCAGGCGCTGGCCTTCGATTCCGGGTTCACCCTCAATCAGCAGCTGCAGCCGCCCGAGGCGACACGCCAGTTGGCCGGAAAATAATCGTACGTCACGATTCCAGGGCGGTTGCGGCGTACTTCGCGCCGTCGTAGCACCCACCCGTCACAGAACCCCGCACCCCGTTCGGCGCGCGGGGGTTCGACACCTGTTCAATCCCGCAGCAGCAGCAACGGACTCGTCGACAGCACCTGCCGCGTCGTGAGGTAGCCGGCGGCGGCGATCGCGAGTGCGCCGGTCAGTGGTGCCGCGATCCACACCGGCCACTTCCAGGCGTAGTCGAGATGGAAGACCTGGGTGTAGAGCAGCCAGATCACCAACTCGCAGCCGGCGGCGGCGAGCAGTCCGGCGAGCAGGCCGATCAGTGCGAACTCGGCAACATGTCCGGCGCGCACCTGGCGGCGGCTGGCGCCCAGGGCGCGCAGCAGCGCGCCCTCGTGCAGGCGCTCGTCGTGACTCGCGGCCAGCACGGCGAGCAGCACGGCGAGGCTGGCCAGCAGCACGAAGCCAAGGATGTACTCGATCGCCAGCGTCACCTGTTCGAGGATGCGTCGCACCTCGTTGAGCAGCACCTCCACGTCCAGCACGGTCACGGCCGGGAAGCGCTCCACCAGGCGCGGCAGCAGGCCGCGCTGCGCTGCAGCCAGATGGAAACTGGTCATGGCCGTCATCGGAAAGGCGTCCAGCGCACCGGGCGGAAAGATCATGTAGAAGTTCGGCCGGAAGGAATCCCACTCGACGCTGCGCAGGCTGGTGACCGTCGCTGTCAGCGTCTGCCCCGCGATCAGGAACTCCAGGGTGTCGCCCAGCCGGATACCGAGGCGTTCGGCCAGCTGCTGTTCCACCGACACCGCGGCGGCGTCCGCCGTACCCTGTTCGGTAGCCGCGAACCAGCGGCCGGCGAGGATGCGGTTGTCCGCCGGCAGGTCGGTACTCCAGGTCAGGTTCAGGTCGCGGTGCAGGGCATTGCTGTCCTGCGCCTCCTTGGTCACCGCCGCCCGCATCGGTTCGCCGTTGATCGCGGTGAGGCGGCCGCGCACCACGGGGTACACCGGTGCGCCGTCGATACCCGCGGCCTGCATGAACGCCATCCAGGCGGCCTGGTCTGCGGGCAGGATGTTGATGGCGAAGTAGTTGGGCGTGTCCGCCGGCAACTGTGCCTGCCAGCTCTCCAGCAGATCGGTGCGCAGCAGCAGAGTCACGCTCATCGCCATCAGCACCAGACCGAAGGCGAAGATCTGCCCGGCGCTGGCGGCGCTGCGGCGCCACAGGCTGTTGATGCCGAAGCGCCAGGCCGTGCCGACGCGGTGTCGCAGCCGATGGCTCGCGGCGAGCAGGGCGGCGGCCGCGCCCAGCATCAGCAGGGCGATCCCGGCCGTGCCGGCAGCGAGACTGAGCGTCAGACGCGCATCGCCGGTGTAATACCCCATCAGGCCGAGCAGCGTCGCGATCGCCAGCCCGTAGACCAGCCAGGCGCGCGGCGGGCTGGGTGCCAGGTCGCGGCGCAACACGCGCAGCGGCGGCACCCGCTGCAGCCGCAGCACGGGCGGCAGTGCGAAGCCGACCAGGGTGATCAGACCGGTGGCGGTGCCGACCAGCAGTGGCAGCGGCCCGGCGGCCGGTGGCGTCAGCGGGAACAATTCGGCGAGCAGCGCCACCAGCCCGTACTGTGCGATCCAGCCGAGTGCGGCGCCCGTCAGACTGCCCGCCAGCCCCAGCAGCAGCATCTGCCACAGATACAGTGCGAGGATGTCGGCCTGCACCGCGCCCAGGCAGCGCAGCATGGCACTGACATCGTAATGGCGTGCGCTGTAGCGCCGTACCGCCATCGCCACTGCCACGCCGGCCAGCCCGATGGCGACGAGACTCGCCAGGCCGAGGTATTGCTCGGCCTTGTCCAGTGCGTTGCCGATCGCCGGCCGGCCGGTGCGTGCCTCCTGCAGATGTTCCTGCTCGCCGAGTCGCGGCTGCAACCAGTCACGGTAGCGCGCCACGGCCAGTTCGTCACCGGCGAACAGCGTGCGATAGGTGACGCGACTGCCAGGCTGGATCACACCGGTGCGCGGCAGGTCGTCGACGCGCATCAGGACGCGCGGCGAGAGATTGAGGAAATCGCCGCCGCGGCTGGGTTCGAAACCGAGTACGCCGGCGATGCGGAACTCGGCGTCGCCGATGCGCAGCCGGTCATCCAGGGCGAGTTGCAGCGCGCCGAACAGCCGTGATTCCGCCCACAGCGTGCCCGGCGCGGGCATCGTCTCGGCGGGCCGTTCGGTGCCGAAGGGCGCGTCCGCGATGCGCACCGCGCCGCGCAGCGGATAGTCGGCGGCGACCGCTTTGACGCTGACCAGCTGCAGGCCGTGGTCGGCCACCGCCATGCTGGCGAATTCCACCGACTGCGTGTGACGCAGGCCGCGCCGCCGGGCCTCGTCCAGCAGTTCGGCACGTGCCGGCGTCGAGCCCTCGAGCACCAGGTCGGCACCGAGCAGTTCCGTGGTCTGCTGGCCCAGCGCGCGCGTCAGCCGCTCGGAGAAGGCGGTGACGGCGGTGGTCGTGGCGGCGGCGACGGCGAGCGCGAACAGCAGCGCGTGCAACTCGCCGGCACGCCCATCGCGGCGCAGCAGCCGCCAGGCGAGCCGTAGCCGGCCGCTGCCGGTCATCGTGGCCGCTCCGTCGCGCGGCCGGCATCGAGCTGCACGTGGCGCCGGCAGCGCTCCGCCAGTGAGGGGTCGTGGGTGACCAGCACCAGTGTGGTCTGCTGGTCGCGGTTGAGCTCGAACAGCAGCTCGATGATGCGTGCTCCGGTGACGCTGTCGAGGTTGCCGGTGGGTTCGTCGGCGAACAGCAATGCGGGCCGCGCGACGAAGGCGCGGGCGATGGCGACGCGTTGCTGTTCGCCGCCCGAGAGCTGGCGCGGATAGTGGTCGAGGCGGTCGGCGAGGCCGACGCGCCCCAGCCAGTCGCGGGCATATTCGCCGGCATCGCGTCGCCCGGCGAGCTCCAACGGCAGCATGACGTTCTCGACGGCCGTGAGGCTGGGCAGCAGCTGGAACGTCTGGAACACGAAACCGATCTGTCCGGCGCGCGCGCGCGCGCGGCCGTCCTCGTCCAGACGGCTGATGCAGACCTCGCCGACCCACACTTCGCCGTCGCTGGGAACATCCAGACCGGCCAGCAGTCCCAGCAGGGTGGACTTGCCCGAGCCGGATGCACCGAGGATGGCGACGCTGTCGCCGCGATTGATCTCCAGGTCGACTTTGTCCAGGATCGTCAGGGTACCACCGCCGATCGGTACGACTTTGCTGAGCTGATGCACCGTAATGAGAGCAGTCTTTTCCATGTGGGTCCTTTGGAGCCTGGCCTGGGTGGCGCAGGCCGACGGTGCGGTGGATGCCCAGTCTGACCGTGCGCCGCGCATCCTGGTTCTCGGCGACAGCTTGAGCGCCGCCTATGGTATCCGAATCGAGGAGGGCTGGGTGGCGCTGCTGCAGCGGCGGCTGCGTGAGCACGGCCTGCCGCAGCAGGTCGTCAACGCCAGCGTCAGTGGCGAGACCAGCGCCGGCGGCCGGGCGCGCCTGCCGGATCTGCTGGCACGGGAGGCCTATGCCGTGGTGATCGTGGAGCTCGGTGGCAACGACGGCCTGCGCGGGCTCGGTATCGACCAGACCCGCGATAATCTGCGCACGATCATCCGCACCGCGCACGCCGCTGGTACCCGGGTGCTGCTGGTCGGCATGCGTCTGCCGCCCAACTACGGCCGCACCTACACCGAGGCCTTCGCCGCGATGTTTCCGCAACTCGCCGCCCAGGAGCGGGTGGCGCTGGTGCCCTTTCTGCTCGACGGTATCGCCACCCGGCCAGGTCTCATGCAGCCCGACCGTATCCATCCGCGCGCCGAGGCCCAGGCTCACATGCTTGATATCGTCTGGCCGGAACTCGAGCCGCTGCTGGACACGGGGGACTGAGCAGCGCGGCCGCACGATGGCTACCGCGCGCAAAGCATATGGCCACGGAAACACACGGAAACACGCGAAAGGCGGGGATGTGGCGGGTTTTGCATTCCGTGTACTTCCGTGTGTTTCCGTGGCCATATGCTTTGCGGGGCGCGGCATGCAGGCTGCGCCCCGACGCAGCCGCAGTCTGTCGAGGACATTCGACCCACCGTGCCGTGCATTTTGCGCCCTGGCCAGCCAGCTCTCCCAGAGGGTAGAATCCGCGCCTTTCACCGTCCGCGCCTTGACAGGCCCGGTCCCTCGACCAATCTTGATGGGGATTCGACCATGACCCGGACCGCGGAGCAGTCGATGGACGACACCAGGCTCACCCTGCCCACGAGTGAGACGCCCAACCCGATGGCGCCACTGCTGGCCATGCCCGCGACGCGGGCCGCAGCCATCATCGCCTCGGTGCAGCTCGACAAGGTACGTGAAGGACACCTGCGCCTGACCAAGCACCCCGACGGAGAGGCGCTGCACGACTTCCGCGTCGGCCTGCGTCAGCTGCGCAGTACCCTCGATGCCTATCCAGAGGCCTTCCCCTCGCTGCCCAAAAAACTGCGCAAGCGCATGCGCCGGCTGGCGCGCGACACCAGTGAGGCGCGCGACAGCGAGGTGCAGCTCGACTGGTTGCGCCGTCAGGAACGGCAGGTGCGTGGTGAGGGGGCGCTGGGTTTCCGCTGGCTGCTGCGGCAGATCGAGTTGCGTACCGCCGAGGCCTATCGCGAGCTGCGCAACGACGTACTGGAGGATTTCGGCTACATCGATCAACGGCTGTGCGAGGTGCTGGCCCACAACGAGGCCTTGGATACGGCCGTCGCTGGCGCGTCACCTGGTGCATCGCTGGGACATCTGTGCGCCGATCATCTCACGGAGCTGGTCGACGAGCTGGCCTTCCATCTGCACCACATCGAGACGCGCGAGGACGAGGACCAGGTGCACGCGGCGCGCATCTACGGCAAGCGCATCCGCTATCTGCTCGCACCGCTGCGCGCCGAGAGCAAGGGCTGTGAGTCCGTTGTGCGGCGCCTGCAGCGGCTGCAGAATCTGCTCGGTGAATATCACGACGCGCAGGTGTTCGGCGATGTGCTGCGCCGGCGCATCCGCAAGGCCTCCACCGGACAGGCTGAGCGCTGGCTGGAGCTCATGCTCAATACGGCACCGGACGCACGGGCGCTGGCCCGCGAGCGCAAGCAGGATATGGTCACCGGCGTGCTGCTGGTGGCGCGCCTCGTCGCCAAGCGTAAGGAGAAGTTGTTCCAGCAGCTCGGTCGGATGCAGGCGCAGGGTGAGATCGAACAGCTGCTGCACGACATCGCCATGCTGGCGACTGACCTCGCCGCGCAGTCGGACGCCCGCTAGCCATCCCGTCCGGCCCGTCCGACACATCCCGGCAGCCCTCGAATCGCGGGCCCAGATCGGCTCAGAAATCCTTGCCGGGCTCCCACAGTACGTACATCTTGAAGCGCTCCAGCAGGTCCCGGATCTTCGTGTCCTCGCAGCCGTCGGCCGCGACGACCGCGAACACCTTGTTCGAGAGATGGTCCGCCTTGGCCTTCATGGCTTGGCCGATCTGGTCCTTCGTCCGGTCGGGATAGTGTTCCTCCAGCGCCTCCGCAGTGCGCATCCACACCCGCTCGAAATTCGCCAGGAACTTTTTCAGCGTGGCCTCGTCGGGGCGCCCGCACTTGTTGGCGGCCGCGCTGGACAGCACGAACGCGTCGAAGGTCTGCAGGATGTCCGGCCCCTCCTCGGACCGGGCAGGGGCGGCGGCGAGCAGCAGGGCGAGGCCGAGTGAAACGAGCAGTGTCTGCATGACCGGTTCCGTCAGCGGATGGGGTGTTTATGCCGGACACCGAGTGTAGCGCAGTCGCGGCACAGACTGGAGTTTCGTATTTACACGGCCGGATGCGCGTGACCGGTTGATCTCTATCAACTGAATATGGTTCCGGGCTGGTTGCGGAACCGGCGGCACGGCTATGCTGTCCCGGACTGTGGGCGGAGTTCCGCCCGGGAGTGAGCGTATGAATGCTGGATCCTGGCTGACCATCGACGGCAACGAGGCCACCGCGACCGTCGCGCACCGCGTGAGTGAGGTGTGCGCCATCTATCCCATCACGCCGGCCTCGGCCATGGGTGAGTTCGCCGACGCCTGGTCGGCGGAAGGTCGCAAGAACCTCTGGGGCACGGTGCCGCACATCGTCGCGATGCAGAGTGAGGGCGGCGCCGCCGCCGCGGTGCACGGCGCCCTGCAGGCGGGCAGCCTGGCGACCAGCTTCACGGCCTCGCAGGGTCTGTTGCTGATGATCCCCAGCATGTACAAGGTCGCCGGCGAGCTCTCCCCCATGGTGTTGCACGTCGCGGCGCGCTCACTCGCCTGCCAGGCGCTGTCGATCTTCGGCGACCACAGCGACGTGATGGCGGTGCGTCAGACAGGTTTCGCCATGTTGTGCGCCGGTTCGGTGCAGGAGGCGATGGATTTCGCCGCCATCGCGCATACCGCGACGCTGGCGGGCCGCGTGCCCATGGTGCATTTCTTTGACGGCTTCCGTACCTCGCACGAGGTCGCCAAGATCCGTGCGGTGGAGGACAGCGTACTGCGTGCGCTGGTGTCCGACGAGCAGGTGCACGCGCACCGCGCCCGTGCGCTGTCGCCGGAGCATCCGGTGCTGCGTGGCAGTTCGCAGAACCCGGACGTGTATTTTCAGGGCCGCGAGGCCGTGAATCCCTACTACATAGCGTTTCCCGGCATCGTGCAGGCGACCATGGACCGCTTCGCCGCACTCACCGGGCGTGCCTACCGATTGTTCGAGTACCACGGTGCGGTGGATGCCGAACGTGTCATGGTCATCATGGGCTCGGGCGCGGAGGCGGTGCACGAGACGGTCGATTTCCTGAACGCGCAGGGCGCGCGGGTCGGGTTGCTGCGGGTGCGTCTGTACCGGCCGTTCGACGCCACGGCGTTGCTGGCCGCACTGCCGGAGACGGTGCGCGCCCTCGCCGTGCTCGACCGTACCAAGGAGCCGGGTGCGGACGGCGAGCCGCTGTACAAGGACGTCGTGACCGCGCTGGCGCAGTCGCACATGGGCGGCGACCCGAAATTCGGCCGGCTGCCGCGCATCATCGGCGGCCGCTACGGCCTGTCGTCCAAGGAATTCACGCCGGGCATGATCAAGGCGGTATTCGACGAACTCGGGCGTGAACAGCCGAAGAACGGTTTCACCATCGGTATCCACGACGATGTCACCCATACCAGTCTGGAATGGGACACCGGCTGGCGCACGGATGCGCACACGGGTGCCGTGCAGGCGCTGTTCTACGGCCTCGGTTCCGACGGCACCGTGAGTGCCAACAAGAACTCGATCAAGATCATCGGCGAGGCCACCGAGTTGTACGCGCAGGGCTACTTCGTCTACGACTCCAAGAAAGCCGGCGCGGTGACGGTATCGCATCTGCGCTTCGGCCCGCGGCCGATCCGCTCGACCTATCTGATCGGCGACGACGAGGCGCAGTTCGTCGCCTGCCACCAGCCGGTGTTCCTGCAGCGCTACGATATGCTCGACAAGGCCGCCACGGGCGCGGTGTTCCTGCTGAACTCGCCCGAGCCGCCGGAGCGCGTCTGGGACAGCCTGCCGCGGCGTATGCAGCAGCAGATGATCGACAAGCGCATCCGCTTCTACACCATTGACGCCTACCAGGTCGCCCAGGATGCGCAGATGGGCAAGCGCATCAATACCATCATGCAGACCTGTTTCTTCGCCATCTCCGACGTGCTGCCGCGCGCGCAGGCCATCGCCGCGATCAAGGCGGCCGTGGAGAAGACCTATGGCCGCAAGGGCGGACGCATCCTCGAGTTCAATTTCCGCGCCATCGACGCGACGCTTGCCAGCCTGCACGCGGTGCCGTTGCCCGAGACGGCGACCAGCGGCTTCGAGCGACCGCCGGTGGTCGCCCCCGATGCCCCGGATTTCGTGACTCGGTTCACCGCCGCGCTCCTCGCCGGCGAGGGCGACCGGGTGCCGGTGAGTCTGATGCCGGTCGACGGCACCTTCCCGCTGGGCACCGCGGCCTATGAGAAGCGCAACCTCGCGCTGGAGATCCCGGTATGGGAGCCGGAGCTCTGCACCCAGTGCGGCAAGTGTCCGCTGGTCTGTCCGCACAGCGCGATCCGCAGCAAGCTGGTGCCCGCGAGCCTGATGGAGAACGCGCCGGAAGGTTTCAAGTACCGTCAGGCACTCGGCCGGGACTACCCGCAGGACCACGTGATGATGTATCAGGTCGCGCCCGAGGACTGCACCGGCTGCGGGCTGTGCGTGGACATCTGCCCGATCCGCGACAAATCCAACGCCTCACGCAAGGCGCTCAACATGGCACCCATCGAGCCCCTGCGCGCGCAGGAGCAGGCCAACTGGGCATTCTTCCTGACGCTGCCGGAATACGACCGCAGCGCGGTGAAGCGCACCACCCTGAAGGGCTCGATGCTGCTGGAACCCTTGTTCGAGTTCTCCAGTGCCTGTGTCGGTTGCGGCGAGACGCCCTACATCAAGCTCGCCAGCCAGCTGTTCGGCGACCGCATGCTGGTTGCCAATGCCACCGGTTGTTCGTCCATCTATGGCGGCAATCTGCCGACCACGCCCTGGACGGTGAACGCCGCCGGCCGCGGCCCGGCCTGGAACAATTCGCTGTTCGAGGACAATGCCGAGTTCGGCCTGGGGCTGCGCATCGCCGTCGACAAGCAGACCGAATACGCGCGCGAGTTGCTGTGCGACCTGCGCGAGCGCCTCGGCGAGGACCTGGTCGCCGAATTGCGCGCCGCGGCCCGGCCGGACCAGCAGGGCGACGAGCAGGCGATCGCCGAGCAGCGCGCGGGCGTGGCGCTGTTGCGCCAGGTACTGCAGGATATCGACGACCCGCGTGCCCGCGCACTGGAGACCGTTGCCGATGCCCTGGTGCGGCGCAGCGTGTGGATCATCGGCGGTGACGGCTGGGCCTACGACATCGGCTACGGCGGTCTGGACCACGTGCTCGCCTCCGGCCGCAACGTGAACATCCTGGTGCTGGATACCGAGGTGTATTCCAACACCGGCGGCCAGATGTCCAAGGCGACGCCGCGCGGCGCGGTGGCCAAGTTCGCCGCCGGCGGCAAGCCGACCAGCAAAAAGGATCTGGCCCTGCTGGCGATGGGTTACGACAACGTCTATGTCGCACAAGTCGCTTACGGTGCCAGGGATACGCAGAC
Organism: Gammaproteobacteria bacterium; assembly: GCA_019911805.1. Lineage (NCBI taxonomy): Bacteria > Pseudomonadati > Pseudomonadota > Gammaproteobacteria > Gammaproteobacteria bacterium. Next base: position 4,355 of record JAIOJV010000099.1, on the reverse strand, counting down.
ACTGCGCGCCTTCCTCGATGCCGAGGCGCACGACGGACCGTCGCTGATCATCGCCTATTCGCCCTGCATCGCCCACGGCGTGGACCTGTCGTTCAACCATCGCCAGCAGGACCTCGCGGTCGCGAGCGGTCACTGGCCGCTGCTGCGCTACGAGCCGGCGCGCGCCGCGGCCGGCAAGAATCCGCTGCGGCTGGATTCCGCCGAGCCGTCGATCCGCTACCGGGAATTCGTCGAGACCGAGACACGCTTCAACATGTTGTGGCGCAGCCACCCGGATGCGGCCGAGACCTTCCTGACAGAGTCCCAGCAGGAGGTGCGGGAGCGCTATCATCGCTACCGGCAGCTGGCCGACCTGCCCCCCGAGCCGCCGGTGGACCCGGCAGCTCGACCCGTGGAACCGCCCATACCGCCGACGGCCGAGGAGGATGGATCATGATCGATCTCAGCACCGACTATCTCGGCCTCAGGCTCGCCAATCCGCTGGTACCCTCGGCCTCGCCGCTGTCGCGCGATCTGGACACGGCACGACGGCTGGAGGACGCCGGCGCCGCGGCGCTGGTCATGTATTCGCTGTTCGAGGAGACCATCGCCGCCTCGGAGGAGGCGGCGGCGCGCTTCTTTCACGAGCAGGCCATCGGCTTCGGCGAGGCGGACTCCTTCCGGCCCGTGCCGGTGGCCGATGAGTATCTGAGCGAGCTCGACGACTATCTGGAGCAGGTGGCCACGCTCAAACGCAGCCTGTCCATCCCCGTGATCGCCAGTCTCAACGGCATCTCCGCCGACGGCTGGGTGCACTATGGCCGGCAACTGCAGGAGGCGGGTGCCGACGCCCTGGAGCTGAACGTCTATTATGTCGCCGCCGATCCGTTCGAGTCCGGCGCCGAGGTCGAGAGCCGCTACGTCGAGCTGCTGTATCAGCTGAAGGCGGCCGTCGCCATCCCCATCACCATGAAGCTGTCGTCGCAGTTCAGCTCCGTCGGCCACTTCGTGCGCTCACTGGAGGCCGCCGGCGCACAGGGTGTGTCACTGTTCAACCGCTTCTATCAGCCCGACATCGATCTGGAGACGCGGGAGGTGACGCCGACGCTGACCTTGTCATCGCCCTACGAGGCGTTGCTGCGCGTCCACTGGGTGGCGGCCTTGTATGGCAAGGTCGATCTGTCGCTGGCGGTGACCGGCGGTATCCACACTGCGGAGGATGCCCTGAAGGCGCTGATGGCCGGTGCCGACGTCACCCACCTGTGCAGCGTGCTGCTCAAGAAGGGTCCCGAGACGCTCGGTCGCATCCGCACGGACATGCTGCGCTGGCTGGAGGAACACGAATATGCCTCGGTGCAGCAACTCAAGGGCTGCGTCAGCCGCCAGCACGCGATCGACCCGACCGCCTACGACCGCGCCAACTACGTCAAGGTGATGGACCGCCACCGCTCACCGGACGGGGTATGGCGCTGACCGGTTGACGGACAGGGCAGAGATCCCCGGGTGCTGGTGGGGTCATGGCGGGATGTTCGGACGGATTTTGTGTACGCTGGTCCGGCAGGGTCTCCGGTTGGCCATGACCTGAGCCATATCCACAGAAGGTACGGATAGCGTTCGGTTGCGTGGCTCTTCCGGCCTTCGTGCCGGAGACCCGGTGCAGTGCAATGGCCGAGGGCCCAGGGACTTCCGGAGGGAGCGATGGACACGCCTCTGTACACAGCGCGCAGGTCATGGGTTCTCACGGCCGCGCTGCTGACTGCCGCAACGGCGCTGGCGGCGGCCGGGTATGGCGGGCTGGTCGACCGTGGTGGTGGCGCGGGCGCTGCGCGGCATACACTGCCGGCGCATGCCATCGACACGCCGGTACTGCCGCATACGCGGCTGGGTGCGGACGATAGCCCCGATGATACCCTGCCGTTCTACCGGCTCGCCCCGGATACGTACTTTTTCTACGGCAACATCGCCACCATCGACGCCGACAACCGCGGCTTCAACGGTAATGCGGGCTTCGTGGTGACGGATGCCGGCGTGGTCGTGATCGATGCACTCGGTACGCCGCGCCTCGGCCAGCGTCTGATTGCCACGGTGCGCTCGGTCACCGATCAGCCGATCCGCTATCTCATCCTGACGCACAACCATCCCGATCACGCCTATGGCGCGACCGCGCTGCGCGCACTGGACGGTGTGCAGGTGGTGGGTCACCCCGGCATGGCCGAGTACCTCGGTTCGCCGACGTTCGAGCAATCCGTGGAGTACCGGCGTGGTCTGCTGCCGCAGGACATGGTCGGCTTCACCGCGGTCGCGCCTGATCTGCTGGTACCGGCCGAGACCTTCGGCCGGCTGCGGCTCGAACTCGGTGGCCGGACCTTCGATGTCTACAACAGTGGCCGCCACCACTCGCACGGTGATCTGGTGGTGCATCAGGTGGAGGACGGTATCCTGTGGGTCTCGGATCTGGCCTTCAATCAACGCGTCACCTACATCGGTGACGGCCACAGCGCCGCGCTGCTCGCCGCCCACGACTGGCTGCAGAAGACCTTCGGCGATATCCGCCTGATGGTGCCCGGCCACGGCAGCGCCCAGCGCCCGCCGTTTCCGATGCTGGCGGCGACGCGCGCCTACGTCGAAGGGTTGCGCGCGCGGATGCGGCAGCAGCTCGAGGCCGACCGGTCGCTGCAGGACGCGGTCGCTGCGGCGGCCATGCCGGACTGGGCGCAGGTGCCGCTGTACGAGGAAAACCACCGGGCCAATGCCAGTTTCATCTACCGCGAGCTGGAGCCGGAGTTCTTCTGAGGCACTGCGGCAGGCCCCGAGGACAGGCATTAAAACCATACCAGGCGCATGGGGTACATGCGTCCTGCGTTATGTGCGCCGTTTAATCGCTGCCGCGCCCCCCGAAATGACCAATATCAAGTCTTGGCGCCGCCCTCTGTTGGTAAGCTGGTAGCGGGTATTGATTGTGGCCCGCGCGGGCGGGCACCGATACAACGGCGAGGATGACGATGCACACCATCAGCGATTTTCTCAGCACCGATCACCGCCACTGTGACGACTTGTTCGCGGCGGCGGAAGCGGCGTGCGGCCAGCAGGACTGGCCGCGTTGCAGCCAGGCGTTCGCGGATTTCCGACAGGCCATGGAACAGCATCTGTCGATGGAGGAAGAGGTGCTGTTCCCCAGCTTCGAAGAGGCAGCCGGCAGCGCCGCGGGGCCGACCCAGGTCATGCGCCTGGAGCACGAGCAGATGCGCGAACTGTTCGAGCAGATGGCCGAGGCCGTCGCCGGGCAGGATGCGGCACAGTATCTCGGTCTGTCGGAGACGCTGCTGGTGCTCATGCAGCAGCACAATATGAAGGAGGAGCAGATCCTCTACCACATGTGTGACCGCATGCTGGGTGCGCGCACCGAACAGGTGCTGGAGCGCATGCGGCAGCTGCGGCGTGCCTGAACGCTGCGATCCAAAAACATCCGGGAGACGGCGCCATGGCACAGGAACGCGTGTTGGACGTGAGCATGCTCGAACCGCCGGAGCCACTGGAGCGCGCCCTGGATGCGGTAGAGACACTGCGCGCGGGCGAGTATCTGCGCATGATCTTTCCGCGCGAGCCGCACCCGCTGTTCACGCTGCTGGAGCAGTACGGCGTCGAATTCCTTTCCGATCCGACGCCCGACATGCGCTGGGAGGTGCGTGCCTGGCTGCAGGGTGATACCGAGGCCGCGCGTGCGGCACACGCGTCGGTACCCGGATCAGCCGGACCGGCTACCCACTGACCGGCATGGACCGGGCCGCACTGTCGCTGGAGCAGGCGCCGCCGTTGGCGGTGCCGGCGCGCTTCTTCCTGACCGCGCCGCTGTTCGGTGTCGCGGCCGCCGTGCTGGCGTTGTGGTCCGGGCCTGCGCTGCTGGCCTCGCGCTGGACACCGGCACTGCTCGGCGCTACCCATCTGCTCACCCTCGGCTTCGTCGCCATGGTCATGGTGGGTGCGCTGTTCCAGCTGCTGCCGGTGCTCGGCGGTGCGCGCTGGCGCCGGCCGTACCCGTTCAGTGTCGCAGTACACCTGCTGCTGACGGCGGGCACGCTGCTGCTCGCCGCTGGATTCAGTGCGGGCTGCACGTATTGCACGCAGATGGCGCTGCCGCTGCTCGCTACCGGCCTCACCCTCTTTATCGGTCTGGCACTCGCCGCGCTGCGCGGCAGCCCGTCGCAGCACGCCTCGGTGAAGGCCATGGGCTATGCCGTGACGGGGTTGGGCATGACGCTGTTACTGGGGTTGTACGTGGGTGCCTCCCACGGTTGGACGGCGCTGCCGGCGACGCGCACGTATACCGACCTGCATCTGAGCTGGGGCCTGCTCGGCTGGGTGGGACTGCTGGGGGT